>JBJFHV010000528.1:0-4919 GCA_051894015.1 Acutalibacteraceae bacterium
TTTTGCAGTTTTCGTCGATCGTTTTCGCCTCAACCAGAAGCTTCGGGTCAAAGCTTGAAATAATCAGCTTGTCAAACAGTCCGTGCTCTTTGACAAGCCGTATCGTCTCACGGACAATGGCGGTTTCGTTTTCCTTCGGGCTTTTCAGCTCAATGTTCAGCACCGAAATGTCGGTCGTTTCAACAAAGGTCAGAAACTCGTCAACGGTCGGCAGTCTTGTTCCGGCGAACTTCGGACTGAAATAAGAACCGAAGTCGTAGCCTTTCAGCTGTGCCAGCGTCATTTTCGAAATTTCGCCCTCGCCGTCCGAGGTTTCGTCGATCGTATAGTTATGACAGATAACAAGCTGTTCGTCTTTCGTAATATGGACATCCGTTTCAAAGCCGTCAACACCGATCTGAACGGATTTTTCGAACGCCGCAAGTGTATTTTGCGGTGCGTACTTATTGGCGCCTCTGTGAGAAATTACCTTAGGCTTAACCATTGTACTTCACACCTTTCAATTTTTTTACAAACGAATTCTAACACTCTGCCTTGAGATTGTCAAGATCATACCCTCGTTTCGATTACCGTGACATTGCCGAGAATTTCGAATTTTCCGAAAGATGCGGGAACAAATATGCTTTCACCTTTATACAGTGTCATACAGATATCGTCTTTCATCAGCACGCCGTTGCCATCCACGGCGACAAGCGATACAAACGAACTGTCATCGGCAAAGAGATCGGCTTTTTCTTCGATCTCAAGACGGTTGACCGTAAACAAATCACACGAAACCAGAAGCGTTTTGCTGTATCCGTCAAGTGCTTCTCTTGCCCCCTGCGGCTCACCGCTTCCGGAAACGGGATTCAGATTGATCACATCAACCGCCTTGTCAATATGCAGTTCTCTCGGTTTTCCGTTCTGGAGTCTGCCGTAGTCGTAAACACGGTAAGTCACGTTCGAATTCTGCTGAATTTCGGCAAGCAAAATTCCCTTACCGATCGCGTGAACCGTTCCGGATTGGATCAGGAAGATATCGCCTTTTTTGACTTTGACGCGGTTCAATCCGTCCATCAGCGTACCGTTTTCGATTGAATCTTTCAGTTCCTGCTTCGTCATGTCACGGCTGAGTCCGTAAATCAGCTCGGCGCCCTCATCGCAGTCAAGAATATACCACGCTTCGGTTTTTCCGTACTGACCTTCGTTTTTCATGGCGTATTCGTCGTCGGGGTGAACCTGAACGGAAAGGTTGTCTTTGGCATCAATCAGCTTAATAAGAATCGGGAAATAATCGAACTTTTCCGCGTTTTTTCCGAGACAGTCTTTTCCTCTTTCGGCGATCACCTGACTTAATGTCATACCGTCATACCGTCCGCCGGAAACAACGCTTTCCCCGTCTTTGTGGCACGAAAGCACCCAGGCTTCCGCTTGTCGTTCGAGAGAGGATTCCACCCCGTATTCTTCGCGAAGTCTCGTTCCGCCCCAGATATAGTCCTTTACGGCGGGAATCAGCTTAATCGGCTTCAAATCAATCACTTTCCTTCGGTATATTTTTAAACTTTTTCGAATACAAATAAAACAGTTACTATGACAGGAGTCGAGCCTACCATGAATTTTAACTGTAAAATACTGCTTGGTCTTTTCATCTGCTCGGGTATCATTATACTTTTTTCCATGATCAAAAGCAAGAAGTTTTTCCGTTCGCTCCTCTTTTCGGCCGCCTGCGGAATCTGTACGCTGTTTGCGGTGAATATGCTGTCGGCGGTTACGGGCGTCAAGATCGGAATCAATCCCGTCACCGCATCCGTCTGTGCCCTCGGAGGTACACCGGCTGTAATCCTCTTGCTTTTGAGCCGGCTGATGTTATGAATTGATGAATTTTTCAATGCCGTCGCTGATCGCTGCGGCTATTTTTTCTCTTGACGCCGAATCCGCCATAATTGCGCAGTCGTCATTATTGGTAACATATCCGACCTCAATCAGAACAGACGGACACTCTTCAAGCCTCGTTACACTGAACGGATGGAAATCGCAGCCTCTTGAAAGCTTTGACTGCTTTTCCGGAGAAGATGCATAAAGCTCTTTCCATACAGTGACAAGCTCATCATAGATGCATTTGGCAAGCGGTTTTGACATCGGGCGGAAATAATACGCCGACGTTCCGTAATTCGAAGCGTTCAAAGAGCCGTTGCCGTGAATACTGATAAAGACATCGGGCTTGAGGCTTCGCGCGATATCCTTCCTTTCTTCAAGACTCAGCTTGCTGTCTCCGCTTCGGGTCAGATAAACCGTCGCTCCCCTTTTCTGAAGCTCAGTCATCACGGCAACCGCTGTATTGAAGTTGAGATCCGCTTCTTCGACCGCACCGCCGTAGCCGACAGCACCCGAATCAACTCCCCCGTGACCCGGATCGAGTAAAATAACCGAACCGGTTAAGGTTTGCGGCTTATTATGAATCGTCAAAACGAGGTTGTCGCTTGCGTCGTATTCGAGACTGTAACCGTAATATCTGCCTTTTTGTCTCAGCGGCATGGTCAGCGTCACGGCGCCCGAGGACGATTCGGTTCCCCATGAAGCAGAGGACACCACGTCGTTCGCGGACACGTCGATTTTCCCCGACGCAGAAGTTGTATGGTAAAACGTAAACTGAATATACTCAGCGGTGAAGGTTTCGACATTATAAAGCTTGTTATAGCCCGAATGATAAGACTGAGGAGCAAAGCTGAACGAATACGGTACTTTCCATTTCGTTGACATTGTGATTTTCAGTTCGCCGTTTTCGGATGTGCTTGACGTGACCGAAAGACTGTTATCACCCATATCGTATTTTTCAAGCAGCATAACGTTTTCTCTCTGAATCCTTCTGCCGCAGGCAAGCTCATAAAAATAGCGTGTCTTTTCCTCTTCGCTGTCGTAAGCCTCACTTTGGCCGACAACGTAATCCATGGTGCCTTTTACAAGCGTTGTATAATACGGAACAAAGGCGTCGCTGTTCGTTCCGGCAGGCCAGGTGTCGGCGTAATTTGCCGTTACGACACACATCTGATTGCCGTTATATGGAATCGATACAGGCGGAATGGTGGTAGAAGGCTGTGTGGCCACGGTAGGAATCTCATCGCTTCTTTCGGTCGAAGCCTGTGTCAGCGCACCGACCGACACATCATCGGCGGAAAAGGAAGATGTCGGCGCTTCATTGTTCGCGTTTGACGCAGGCAGAGTAGCCGACGGTGACGTTGTCGTCTCGGGAACCGAATAAATCACATTCGGTCCGTCTGCGGTTTCGGTTTTTGAATCGAGCGAGGCCGTCACATGGATTTTCCCGATCGACTCGATCTCCATCCGGCTGGCAGGCATTCGGATGGAAGCCGTATACTGACGATAGCCGCCGCTTTCGTATTCGCCTGCCTTGGCTTTTACCGTTTTCGCTCCGACCCTAACCGTCACCTCGCTTCCGCTTGCGGCATACACCGTAAGCTTTATTTTTTGATTCATATAGGCCGTAATGTTCGGGTTCGGTTCAACGGACTTGATGAGATTTCCGCTGAAACGAGCTTTGATTTTATAGGTAACCTTTTCACCGTTCTGACGAATCACGAACTTGTTCAGTCCCGTTTTCAGCGACAGTTCAATAGAAGCCGTTCCGTCCGATTCGAACATAAAGCTTTCGCCGTCAAGATAAGCCGGATAAAGACTGGATCCGTTGATTTTCAAGGTCAGATTATAGGTATCCGTCTCAAGCACGCCGCCGTCATACCCGTCAATTCCGAGCTTTTTAAAAGCGGAGGACACCTCAATTCCGTCTTTGACATACGTTTCGACGGCGGAAAAACAGCATTGGCTGTTTTCTTCGGTGTCGCTGAATGAATTGAAAACGACCGCCTTGATTTTATCATTCTTTTCCGTCTGCATAACAGAAGTCAAAAGCTTTGACGGCGCAAGCTCATTTTGGGTAAAGGGAGACAAGTCGAAAGAGACCGCAGCCCCGACTTCGGAATTTTTTGCCGTTTTTTCTGCTTTCTCAACGGCTTTTTCATAATCCGTATCGTTGCTTGCCGTCACCGGGGAAAGTAAGAGCAAATCAAGATGAGACGTATCAAGCTTCAGAGAAGAAAAATCTTTATAGGATAACGGCATCGACAGCATAAGCTTTTTACCATTTTCATTTTTCATTCTTTTACAAAGTGACAGCAGTTTTTGATTCACCTTTGCGGCAGTGAAATTTTTGGCGCCTGTAATCACCAGTCCGTCAATATTCTTGTATTTTGCCAGCGCGCTTGCATACGACACGGGAAAAGAAAAATCAATTTCAACATACACCCTGATCTTTTTTTCCTTCAGCTTTCTGATAAAGGAAAAGAACGCGGCGTTCTGTTCCTTTTCCGGCTGTGTTCCGTCCGTTTCTTCGTCATACTCTTTTGAAAAAGCCTTGGCTTTGACGATCACGCTTTCACAAAAGCTGTTTTCAAGCGAGGAGACAACATTATCAAGCTCTTCCTTGGCTTCGGCTTCTTTTGATCCGGAAAAAAAGACGTCCTTTCCCTCGGCAACACGCATAATGAATTCATTTTCCGAAGCTTTCACAACCGTTTGCACCACCGGCTGTGTACTTTCCTGGCTGAGTTTTTCTTCACTTTTTCCCGTCAATAACGCCGCAATCACTACGGCAATCACCACAACGGCAACAGCCGCCGAAATGATCAGTATCTTTTTCTTCTTCATAATTCCTTCTCTTTCCGTTTCCGTCTTTTATTTATTTTTTGAGTATAACATATTATAGAGGTTTTGTATCTCTTTTTCCTGAAAATTTACAAATTTTATACTATACAGACTATAACCGTCCGCTCCGCTTTCGATTACGGCTTTCACCTGTCTTGAAATGATGTCGCAGTTTTCCTGCCATTCGTTCTTTCCCGATTCACCGGCAAATTCGTCCGCCT
>JBJFHV010000529.1:0-4911 GCA_051894015.1 Acutalibacteraceae bacterium
CATATATCGAAATGTCTGAGTCAACCTTATACACGATTCTGAAACGATTGGAAATGGCTGATATGCTGACAGTCCGAACCAGCGAACACTGCGGCAGACTTCGGAAGTATTACCACATTACCGATGAGGGATTAAAACGCATTGAGGATTTCAAAAACGAGTGGAAAGAGATTATGGCCATATATCAATTTGTGACCAAGGAGGATAATGATAATGAGTAAGCAAGATTTCATTGATGAATTGCGGAAAGGACTGTCAGGGTTGCCGCAAAACGATATAGAAGAACGACTGGCATTTTACAGTGAAATGATTGACGACAGAACGGAAGAAGGTCTTTCGGAAGATGACGCCATTTGTGAAATCGGAACGGTAAACGAAGTGGTATCACAGATTGTAGCGGAATACCCACTATCTAAACTTGTAAAAGAAAGAGTAAGACCTAAGAGAACTCTCAGAGCGTGGGAAGTCGTACTTTTGTTATTGGGATCTCCCGTATGGCTTTCTCTTTTGATTGCCGCATTTGCCGTAGTTTTGTCTGCTTATGTTGTGATATGGTCTGTTGTTATTTCTCTGTGGGCAATTGAAGTATCATTGGCGGCATGTTCACTTGCCGGAGTGATATCGGTTGCGGTTCTTTCTTTTCAAGGAAACCGGCTTGCGGGGATTGCTATGCTTGGTGCCGGTATTTTCTGTGTCGGTCTATCGATTTTCTGCTTTTTCGCGTGCAAAGAGGCTACTAAAGGCACCTTGCTTCTGACAAAAAAGATAGCTCTGGGTATTAAATCCCTGTTTATCGGAAAGGAGAGTATAAAATGAGGAAAACAATTAAAACATGGCTTATTATAGCTACTTCCCTTGTAATGTTTGGACTTGTTCTTTTTGTAGGTGCAATGACTGCTTTACATTTTGATTTTACCAAACTCAGCACTGTGGAATACGAAACCGGCACCTACGAGGTAAATGAAGATTTTGATAAAATATCAATCCATGCAGACACGACAGAAATTGCATTTGTGCCGTCCGATGATGAACAATGCAGAATCGTGAGCTTTGAAACAGAAAAGGTAAGGTGTTCCGCAAGTGTACAAAACGAAACACTCATGATTCATTTCACCGATACCCGTAATAAATGGTATGATTATATCGGTGTTTTTCTCCAGAACCCAAAGATAACCGTATGTCTGCCGCAAGATGAGTATGTTTCACTTATTATTGATACCGATATGGGTGATGTCACTATACCCAAAGACTTTATTTTTGAAAATCTTGAAATCAAAGGTTCCACAGCAGATGTTCAATGCTTGGCATCTGTTTCAAATGTCATGGAAATTAAACTGAATACAGGAGCAATCGAGGTGGATGATCTTACGGCAAGCGAAATCAGTCTTACCGCTACAACGGGTGACATCAGCGTAAACTCTGTAGCCGCTAAGGGGAATATTGAGATAGAAACAACTAACGGAGCTGTAACACTGACAAATGTTAATTGTGCGGATCTCACTGCAGAAAGTGATACGGGCACTATTTCTCTCAATAATGTTGTTGCTTCCGATAGCTTTTCTATTGAGAACAATACAGGCAATGTCAGATTTGAAAACAGCGATGCTTCACAGATTTCGGTCAAAACAAGCACCGGTGATGTAACAGGCACTTTACGTTCAGAAAAGATATTTATAACGGAGACGGCAACAGGAGATATCAGCGTGCCGAAAACTGTCAAAGGCGGCAAATGTAAAATCACAACCGGTACGGGCAATATTAAAATAGATATAAAGTAACATTTTTTGAAACACTTACCCTGATAATCACGCATTTGTCAAACCGACAGGCTTTCAGTCGAAAAAAATTAAAAAGTATAAATTGCCTTTTTAAGAAAAATTAATGAATTTTTTTTGAACAAATCATTGACTTTTTGTTAATCACATGTTAGAATACAGTTGAAGAAAAAACACAAGGAGGTGTGTTTCAATGGCAATCGATGCAATCTTTGCAAAAATCCGTGAATTTTTCGAATCAATTTTTGCAATTCTGTTCGGAGAACCCGCAGCAAAATGGTAAACAATTATTCTATTACCCAATAAATCAGTAAAAGGGGCAGGCAGTTTTGTCTGCCTCTTTTTTATTGGTTTTCCGTTTTTTTAGTCGTCCGGCACGGCGGTCAGGAAATTGATTATTTCAAGAGAACCTCCGGGATCTTCTTTCGAGCTTTTTATGTTCTGCAACTGTTCAAATATTTTCTCCTCTTCACTTTTCAGGTTTCAGTACTCTTTCGGCCCCTTTTGACATTGACCGGATTTTGCAATACACAGTCATTCAGATGATCCGACTTGAAAAGCCCCGAAATTCTCATAATGCTGTCCAGCAGCTTGCCCGTTTTCTGTAAAAAAATATTTCTGAACCGTATTGACATTTTATCCATCAGATGCTATAATATGTAGCGTGCTACACTTGGAAAGGAGGCGCACTGCTGTGCCGCTGAAAGACGTTGGTTATCTTATAAAAAACATAAATGATAAATTAAAGGTCAAGGCTGATGCGGATTTGAAACGCTATAATCTTACTTTAGCACAAAGCCGTGTTCTTGCATTTTTGAACAGCAGAAGCGGCAGCGCAACCCAAAAAGAAATTGAAGTTTTTTTGGAAGTATCTCACCCGACAGTAGTGGGCATTGTTTCCCGAATGGAGCAGAATGGCTATCTAACTACCTGGATTGACGAAAAGGACAAACGAAATAAAATTGTGAAATTGACCGAGCAGGCAGAAGCTATCGGAAAGGATATGGAGCAAAACATTTACCGTAACGAAAGAAAGATGTTAGCCTCTTTAAGCTCTGCTGAAGTTGAGCAACTGAGAAAAATTCTCGATGTCATTTATAAAAATCTTGAATAAGTAAGCCGATGTCTGATCGGCTTTTACTTAAATATAAAGTGTAGCGTGCTACATCAAGAAAGGAGAAGCCATGAGGTATATCAAAAAAAGAAAAGTTGCATAACGTATCGGACAATCGAAGTTCGAAACATAATGTTTTATCAATCAAATATTTACTGGATTTCTTAACGGAAAAAGGAGGAAGTTATGGTAAAAACGCTCAGCCGGAGCCTGAGAGAATATAAAAAAGGCTCTGTTATAACGATTTTGCTTTCAATCATGGAAGCGGCATTTGAAATTCTGATACCGCTTTGTATGGCAAAAGTAATTGACAATGGAATTGACGTCGGAAATATGAGCGCGGTATGGAAGTACGGAATCGCTCTTCTCGCTTTTGCTTTCTTTCAACTGGCCACGGGTGTTCTTTCCGCACATATTGCCGCTCGTACTTCGGTGGGTTTTGCCGCCAATCTCAGACAAGATATGTATGACAACGTTCAGACATTCGCCTTTTCCAATATCGACAAATTTTCAACTGCTTCCATTGTTACTCGTCTGACTACAGATGTCACCAACATTCAAAACGCATACCAGATGCTTATCCGCATGGCAATCCGCGGACCTGTTATGCTGATTTTTTCAATGATCGTATCTTTCCGCATCAACACTACCATTGCATGGATTTTTCTCGCCGTAATTCCCGTAATGGCGGTGCTGCTTGTTCTGATAATCAGAAAAGTGAATCCCATATTTAACCGCGTTTTTCATACCTATGATGAACTGAATAACGTTGTGCAGGAAAATGTTCGGGGAATACGCGTTGTAAAATCGTTTAATCGCGAAGATTATGAGATTAAAAAGTTCAAAGGAATATCCGAAAGCATCTATAAAGATTTCGCAAAAGGCGAACGTTTGCTTGCTTTCAACTCTCCTATCATGCAGTTTTTTATGTATGCCTGTATGATTCTTATTTCCTGGATTGGTGCAAAAGCGATCGTTACAAGCGGAAATAATGCTTCTCTCGGAATGACAACGGGAGATTTAACTGCTCTTTTTTCCTATGCAACGCAGATATTGATGAGCCTTATGATGCTTTCTATGATTTTTGCGATGCTTACGATTTCTATTGCCTCTGCCCGTCGTATCGCCGAAGTACTGGACGAAAATACCGATATTGCCAACCCTGAAAATCCGGTAACAACAGTAAAAGACGGCTCAATCTGTTTTAGCGGTGTTGATTTTGTTTACGCTTCCAAAGCGGATAAAAAAGTACTTGACAATATCAGCCTTTCCATCTCTTCCGGTGAAACGGTAGGTATTATAGGCGGTACGGGATCATCAAAATCAAGCCTTGTACAGTTGATTCCCCGTCTTTATGATGTAACGGGAGGTCAGCTTACGCTCGGCGGTATCGATGTGAGAAACTATGATCTTGATACCCTGCGCAACGCGGTCGCAATGGTGCTGCAAAAGAACGAACTGTTCTCCGGTACCATCAAGGAAAACCTTCTTTGGGGTAATGAAAACGCAACCGACGAAGAAATTCAGCAAGCCTGCCGTCTGGCCTGTGCCGATGAGTTTATCCGAAGCTTTCCGGACAAGTACGATACCCATATTGAGCAGGGAGGCACAAATATATCGGGCGGACAGAAACAGCGCCTTTGCATTGCCCGTGCCTTATTAAAAAAACCGAAAGTCTTGATTCTGGACGATTCGACAAGTGCAGTCGATACCAGAACCGATGCCTCCATTCAAAAATCCTTTGCTGACTATATCCCCGACACAACCAAAATTATTATTGCTCAACGCATAAGTTCTGTTGAACACGCAGATCAGATCATCGTTCTGGACGACGGAAAGGCGGCTGCCGTCGGCAAGCATACAGAGCTTTTGAAAAGCTGCGATATATACCGTGAAGTATATGAATCCCAGAAGAAAGGAGACAGCGAAAATGAATAAGAAAGAAAAAATACCGCCTATGGGTGAGATGCCCGACGGTGCGCCTCCCAAAGCACAGTTGGATTTGAAAACTCTGAGCAGATT
>JBJFHV010000530.1:0-4892 GCA_051894015.1 Acutalibacteraceae bacterium
CTTTTCAATCAGCGCCGGGTGGATTCTTCCGTCACTGATCAGCTTTTCAAGCGTCAGTCTTGCCACCTCACGGCGAACGGGATCAAAGCTTGAAATTGTGATCGCTTCGGGCGTATCGTCGATAATCAGATCAACACCCGTAATCGTTTCGATGGCACGGATATTTCTGCCCTCACGGCCGATGATGCGGCCTTTCATTTCATCATTCGGAAGAGCAACAACGGATACGGTTGCTTCTGCCGCATGGTCGGCGGCACAGCGCTGAATCGCCGTACCGATGATTTCACGGGCAAGGTTTTCAGACTCTTCACGGGTCTTTTCCTCGTACTCACGGATTTTAACGGCCTTTTCTCTTTTCAAGGTTTGCTCAAGGGTATCAAGCAAATAAGCCTTGGCTTGTTCCTGTGTATAGCCTGTTATTCTTTCAAGCACTTCTAACTGACTTCTTTTGATGCTTTCTGCTTCGACTAATGTATTATCGGCTTGCTTCAGTTTTGCAGCAAGCGTCTCTTCTTTTTTCTCAAGTTGTTCCACTCTTTTATCAAGAGCGTCCTCCTTGGAAATCATTCGTTTTTCCTGACGCTGAACCTCATTTCGTCTTTCACGAAGTTCACGGTCCGCATCCGTGCGCATTTTATGAATCTCGTCTTTCGCTTCCAGAACGGATTCACGCTTTTTGGTTTCGGCCTCGCCGACAGCCTTATTGATAATTTTCGCAGCTTCTTCTTCCGCGGAGCCTATCTGAGCTTCAGCGGTCTTTTTTCTGTGCTGACCGCCGAAAATAAATCCTAAAACACCGAAAAGTATTGCACAAACGACAGCAATAATAATTGCAACGTAAATCGGAATAGTCAAAGTAGCAGCACCTCCTTCTTGTAATTGATTTCCGGTCTCGGCAAGAAAATTGTCTTGCGCCGGAGATATGACTTAAGCACATCATCAAAAGAATTACAGTATTGTTACTCGAGCGATAGTCAAAATCACTATCTTTAATATTTTAAAACAATTGAACAATAAAGTCAAGTCAAAAAGGGATAAATTTTATCTATTTTTTCTCCTTTTGTCTTGAAAACAGAAATCAGACCCGATCTGAAAAATTCGGGTCTGATTGGAATCAAATTGATTGTAAAGTCCGCCTTTCACATATAGCGTCCACGGTTAATCCTCGCCGTTTTCGTCGTCGTTATCCTCTGAAAGATAAGGCGACGGCTTTTTGCGGACATTGAACATATATCCCGCAAGAAGACCGACAGCAAGTATACTTGTCGGCGCCGCAACAACCTCCGGGTTTTCTTTTACGGTTGCGGCAGCCCGTTCGGCAAATGATGACTCGGCTTCTTCCTGCGTTGCCGCAGCACCGGAACCGACGCTTGAATCTGTCGCATAGGTTTCGTCAAGAAGCTGCTGAAGATAATCCGGTTTTGCGCTCGTGGTCGCCGCTTTGTCCGAAGTTGTATACGAATAAGTCGAAAGCGTATTGTCGGTGTTGTCGTCTTCTTCGAAATGTAAGCTTGACTCACTGGCTTGCGTTGTCGGCGGCGTTATCTGATTATCAACGGCGTCGAAGATATTGTTGACAATCTGATTGGCCGTTTCGTTGCCCTGAGGAATCACGGAGCTGACCTGATTCTGAATATTGGCGACAATGTCGTTCTGGGCCGTTGAACCTTCGACGGTCTTATCATACTTGATAACATTGAACGTATAGGTGACGCTCTCTTGGTTGCCGTTGTTATCGTCATACTCAACAAGCATCGTCACGACTTCCTTTTTCTTTTCCGGATCCAGTGCGGCGTATGTTGTTGATGAATGAGACATCGTCTTGTCGGCTAAATAGATCTTGACATATTTGTTTTCGCCGTCAATCTGATCCGCCAAAGCAAACGGAGTAAACCAAAGCTTTTCACAGTTTTTGTCGACATACAAATCATATTCAAAGATATCCGAATAAAACTCCTCATCAAGCGGGAAACAGCCGTTCTTGCACGCAAGTTCAAAAAGCTGTTCGCACGTCGCATCGCTTTCGTAAGAAACGCCCTTTTCGTTAAGCATAGTTTTCAGAATCAGTCTCGCCGTCTCATTCGGTCCGCCGTTGATTTCGGCGTCCGCAAGAGCAATCGGGCTGATATGAATATCATAAGCTGTATCGAAGATAGTCGCGTAATAAGCGTAATCAACGTATTCAAGCTGAGCCTGCGTCGCCTCATCATACTGTGTCAGAGGAACCTGATATTCGTTCTTTGCGGCCGTTATGATCTTCACCCAATGGAAGATTTCACTGTTTGTCGGGTTGTCACTTATCGGAATCTGATCAAATTCGGTAACGTACTGTTTCAGATTATACATACCGAAGCCGAGAACGGTGTTGATATCCGAAGGAAGATCGGAGGCTAAAAGCTCAGCAAGAATGATCGTGATCGCTCCGTCAAGCGAAACGCCCTTCGGGAATGTCACCTTTTTATTGTAAAGAACATAAATTGCGTCATACTTCATTGCCGCAAAAACAACAGCGGCCTTCGTTTTATCCATAGCAGACATGCCGGCCGGAAGGTTGACCCCTTTTTTAATCAGGTAGTTTTTCATTCCGTCTTCGTTGATCGTCATTCCACAGGCGGTCACCACATAAAACAAGGCGTTGACAACAGCATTATATCCGTCTTCTACCGTTTGTTCGTTAAGTCCTTCAAGAAGTCTGTAATTATCAACCTCACTTAAAAACTCTTCATAAGTATGGCTGTACGGATATTCACCCTTCGGTACAATGCGAGCCTGGGCGATCGCCATAGCATCGTCTCTTATCACAATATTATCAAGCCATGCGAGACTGTAAGCCGGCGAGGTTGACTGTGTGTTACCGGGAATATGGCGCACCGTTCCGTTTACAACAACAACAGAAGCCAGAGAGGAAAAAGGCACAACAACCGAAGTCATCAAAATGATAACCGCCGCCAAAAGAGATAAAATCTTTTTGATTTTCAAAGCGTCTCCTCCTTTGAAAAAAATATATAGAAGCACATATTAACTGATTATATATGTCTATATGATACAACGAAACTGAAATAATGTCAACCGAAAAAGCGTCGTTTCCTGTAAAATAATTATTACCGATGTAAAATTTGGTTAATTTTTATCGGTACGCCGATAAAGCAAAAACGGCCCGACAAATTTTGCCGAACCGATATTTGATTATTCCTGACCGGAAACTTCAATTCCGAGGTCTTTCAGCTGAATGTCGTCAACGACCGACGGGCAGTCCGTCATCGGTTCGCTTGCGTTTTGAACCTTCGGATAAGCCACAACATCACGAAGATTGTCAAGACCGAGCATCTGCATGCAAAGGCGGTCAAGACCGAGACCGATTCCGCCGTGCGGCGGTGCACCATACCGGAAAGCGTCAAGCAGGAAGCCGAACTTTTCGTAAGCCTCCTCGTCCGAAAGGCCGAGAAGCGAGAAAATTCTCTTTTGCAAGGCAGGATCCGTGATTCGGATCGAGCCGCTTGCCAGTTCTACACCGTTTAAAACAAGGTCATACGCCGTTGCGCGGACGTTCGCCTTGTCTGTTTCAAGGTACGGCAGGCACTCTTCGAGCGGAGCGGTGAACGGGTGATGCATCGCAACGAACTGGCCGAGCTCCTCGTCCCAGTCAAAGAACGGGAATTCAACAATCCAAAGAAGATTCAGCTTGGACTTATCAATGATATCAAGCTTCTTGGCAACCGCCTGACGAAGTGCACCTAAAACCGGGAGCGTAACCGACTGCTTATCGGCAATAATCAGTACAACGTCGCCCGGCTTAGCATCCGCCTTTTCGGCGATTGCCGCCATTTCGGCTTCCGTCATGAACTTCGCAAACGACGAAGCAACCGAGCCGTCCTCGGCGTAACGGATCCAGGCGATTCCCTTTGCACCGATACCCTTGACAAGCTCAACCAGCTTATCAATCTCTTTTCTTGTCAGAACGGAGTAAGCGTTCTTCGCGTTGATTCCGCAGACTCTTCCGCCGTTTTCGAGCGCACCCGTAAATACACCGAAGCCACAGCCTGAGACAGCGTCTTTGAGGTCGAAGATTTCCATTTCGTACCGCGTGTCGGGCTTATCGGAGCCGTAGCGTTCCATGGCTTCTTTATAGGTCAGTCGCGGAAGCGGCGTCTGAATGTCTCTGCCGATGGCCTCTTTGAAAAGCCGCTTGACGAAGCCTTCGATCATCGAAAGCACGTCCTCCATATCGACAAAGCTCATTTCCACGTCAATCTGCGTAAATTCGGGCTGTCTGTCGGCTCTTAAATCCTCATCGCGGAAACAGCGTGCAATCTGCATATAACGGTCAAAGCCGGCAACCATCGAAAGCTGCTTGTAAAGCTGCGGCGACTGAGGAAGTGCGTAGAAGCTGCCTTTGTGAATACGGCTCGGAACAAGGAAGTCTCTTGCTCCCTCGGGTGTTGAGCGCATCAGCATCGGGGTTTCGATTTCGATAAATCCGTTTTCGTCAAAATAGTCACGGGTAATTTTGGCGATCTTGTGACGCATGATGATATTTTTTTGAAGGTCCGGACGGCGCAAATCCAGATAGCGGTACTTGAGCCTTGTCAGCTCCGCCGTCGGACAGTTTTCAATGATGTCAAACGGCGGCGTTTCGCTTTCGCCGAGAACGCGAAGATCGCTGACGGCAATTTCGATTTCACCGGTCGGAATTTCCGTGTTCTTTGACGAACGCTCACGGACAACGCCCTGCGCCATCAGTACATATTCGCTTCTGACCGTAAATGCCTTGTCAAAAACCGCTCTGTCAGTGCTGTCATCAAAAGCAAGCTGAACGATTCCCGTGCGGTCACGAAGGTCAACGAAAATGAGTGCGCCGAGATCACGCTGTTTTTGTACCCAGCCGCAGACCG
>JBJFHV010000531.1:0-4890 GCA_051894015.1 Acutalibacteraceae bacterium
AAGGTCGGCTTCCACCGTGTTGCCGTTTGCGATTGCGTCAGCCGCCGCAGGACATTCGACAATAGCAAGACCGATATTGATCGAGTTGCGGTAAAAAATTCTTGCAAAGCTTTTGGCAATAACAAGCGAAATTCCGCTTTCCTTGATCGCAATCGGCGCATGCTCTCTTGAAGAGCCGCAGCCGAAGTTAAAGCCTGCAACCATGATGTCGCCCTCTCTTACCTTTTTCGTAAAATCAAGGTCAATATCCTCCATGCAGTGGGAGGCAAGCTCTTTTTTATCAATCGTATTGAGGTATCTTGCCGGAATAATCACGTCGGTGTCAACGTTATCGCCGTATTTGAGTACTGTACCTTCAAATTTCATCTCACATTACCTCCTTCGGGTCAGTGATTCTTCCCATAACCGCACTGGCGGCGGCAACAGCCGGAGAAGCCAGGTAAACCTCGGATTCCACGTCACCCATTCTGCCGACAAAGTTACGGTTTGTTGTGGCCACTGCTCTTTCGCCCTTGGCAAGAATGCCCATGTAACCGCCAAGGCACGGACCGCAGGTCGGTGTTGAAACAACACAGCCGGCTTCGATGAAGATTTTGACAAGACCGTTTTCAACGGCCTTGAGATAGACGTCCTGCGTTGCCGGAATGATGATGGCACGGACGTTCTTGGCAACCTTTTTGCCCTTTATAATCATCGCCGCTTCTTCGATGTCCTTATACTGACCGTTTGTGCATGAGCCGATAACAACCTGGTCGATTCTGATCTCGCCGATTTCATCAGTCGTATGCGTGTTCTCGGGAAGATGCGGAAAAGCAACGGTAGACTTAATTTCGGACAGGTCAATATCAATCACTTCGTCATACACTGCGTCCTCGTCCGCCTTATAGATCACAGGCTCACGGTCGGAATGTTCCTTAATATAAGCAATTGTCTGCTCGTCAACCTCAAAAATGCCGTTCTTGGCACCGGCTTCAATTGCCATGTTCGCCATGGTCAAGCGGTCGTAAATCGAAAGAGAGGAAAGTCCCTCGCCGCAAAACTCCATAGATTTATACAGGGCACCGTCAACGCCGATTTTACCGATAATATGTAAGATAACATCCTTACCGGAAACATACTTGTTAAGCTTTCCGTGAAGCACGAACTTGATAGCGGACGGAACTTTGAACCAGGCTTTGCCGATTGCCATGCCGCACGCCATATCCGTTGAACCGACGCCCGTTGAAAAAGCGCCGAGCGCTCCGTAAGTGCAGGTATGGGAATCTGCGCCGATCACGGCGTCGCCCGAAACAACCAAGCCTTTTTCGGGAAGAAGTGCATGCTCGATGCCCATTCTGCCGACATCGTAAAAATGTGTGATTTCCTTTTCGTTACAGAAGTCACGGCACATCTTACACTGAACGGCGGCTTTGATGTCCTTATTCGGTGCAAAGTGATCCATGACCATGGTAACCTTGTCTTTATCATAAACAGAAGAAAATCCGAGCTTGTCAAATTCTCTGATCGCAACGGGTGAAGTAATGTCGTTGCCAAGAACTCTGTCAAGACTGACCAAAACAAGCTGCCCTGCTTCCACCGAGTCGAGCCCGGCATGAGCGGCAAGGATTTTCTGCGTCATTGTCATTGGCATAAAAAGCGTCCCCCTTTTTAAGTGAATAATGAATAGTGAATAATGAATAATTGTGGTCGCGGGTTTACGCTGTTGCGAACGGAAGTTTTTGCCCGCAGAATCAGCTTTTCCGTAGTAGGGGAAACCGCTGATTATAAGCGGAGGGAACCCGTGCGACTTCGGGGAAAATACAGCCGGCGGCGAGACGGCGCTCCCCGACAAAACCCTTCAGGTTTTGTTCTTCTGCGCGCAAACTTCGTTTGCGCGCAGAAGCGGTCGGCTTCGCCGACCGGGGGAGCGCCTTGCTGCCCGTCACCGCAGACTTGCTATATAGCAACAAGCCGAAAACACGTTTCCTCTGCGGACGCAAAGACCCCGGTTTAGTCCCTGCTAACCCGCAATTCCGCATTGCGAATTACGCATTACGAATTCTTGTTGATGATCGCTCCCTTGTCGGCGGAGGATACCATCTCGGCATATCTCTTAAGATAGCCCGTGATGCCGTCTTTCTTTTGAATCGGCATTTCTTTTTTGCGCTTTTCGATTTCCTCGTCGGAAATCTTCAGCTCAATCTTATACTCGGGAATGTTGATTGAAATGATGTCGCCGTCCTTGACGTAGGCAATTAAGCCCCCGTTTGCCGCTTCGGGGGAAACGTGACCGATTGCCGCACCTCTTGTCGCGCCCGAGAAGCGTCCGTCGGTGATGAGAGCGACCTGCTTGTCAAGCCCTGCGCCTGCAATAGCGGAGGTCGGGGAAAGCATTTCTCTCATACCCGGGCCGCCTGCGGGACCCTCATAACGGATGACAACAACGTCGCCCGCCTTGATTCCGCCCTCATAGATGACCTTGATCGCTTCCTCCTCGCTGTTAAAGACCTTAGCCGGTCCCTCATGAACAAGCATCTCGGGAGCGACAGCACTGCGCTTGACGACACAGCCGTCCTTGGCAAGGTTGCCTCTTAGCACGGCGATACCGCCGGTCTTGCTGAAAGCGGTGTCGTAGGTTCGGATAACGGTTTCGTCAAGGTTTCTTGCGTCCTTGATGTTTTCGCCGAGCGTCTTGCCGGTGCAGGTCATAACGTCGGTATTAAGAAGTCCGAGCTTTTCGAGCTCCTTGAGTACGGCGTAAACGCCGCCGGCTTCGTTTAAGTCCTCCATATAAGTCGGACCTGCCGGAGCAAGATGGCAAAGATTCGGCGTTTTAGCGCTGATTTCGTTTGCCATATCAAGATTGAAATCAATTTTACATTCGTTTGCGATTGCCGGAAGATGAAGCATACTGTTTGTCGAACAGCCGAGCGCCATATCGGCGGTCAGCGCATTCCGAAAGCTCTTTTCCGTCATGATATCAAGCGGCTTGATGTCTTTTCGGACAAGCTCCATAATCTGCATACCGGCGTGCTTGGCAAGCTCGATTCTTGCCGAATAAACCGCCGGAATCGTGCCGTTACCCTGAAGTCCCATTCCGAGAACCTCGGTCAGGCAGTTCATCGAGTTTGCGGTGTACATACCCGAGCATGAGCCGCAGGTCGGGCATGTCTTTTCTTCAAATTCAAGAAGCTTTTCGTCGCCGATTTTGCCGGCGGCGTACGATCCGACCGCCTCGAACATACTTGAAAGGCTGGTTTTTCTTCCGCCGACTCTGCCGGCAAGCATCGGACCGCCCGAAACGAAAATCGTCGGGATATTGAGTCTTGCCGCCGCCATTAAAAGTCCGGGAACATTCTTGTCGCAGTTCGGGATCATGACAAGGCCGTCAAAGCCGTGCGCTAAAGTCATCGCTTCGGTCGAATCGGCGATCAGGTCACGGGTGACAAGGGAATATTTCATTCCCCTGTGACCCATCGCGATGCCGTCACAGACTGCGATTGCCGGAAAGACGATCGGCGTACCGCCTGCCATGGCAACGCCCAATTTCACCGCTTCGGTAATCTTGTCAAGATTCATGTGACCGGGTACAATTTCGTTATAGGACGAAACGATACCGATCAGCGGTCTTTCGGTCTCCTCTTTTGTAAGACCTAAGGCATGATAAAGCGAACGGTGCGGCGCATTGTTGAAGCCGTCTACTATTGTATCTTTAATCATAGGATTTACCTCATTTAAGCGGATCAGTTGTTGATGAGCTTGTCCTCGTCGCTCCAGCTGTAAAGCTTTCTGATTTCCTTACCGACAACCTCGGACGGATGCTCGGAAGCAATCTTTCTCATAGCGTTGAAGTGTACCTGTGAGCCTGCGTCTGACATATCAAGCAAAAATTCCTTGGCGAAAGAACCGTCCTGAATGTCGGAAAGAATCTTCTTCATCGTCTTCTTGGTTTCTTCGGTGATGATCTTCGGACCTGTGATGTAGTCGCCGTATTCGGCGGTGTTGGAGATCGAATATCTCATGCCCTCAAAGCCGCTCTGATAAATCAGATCAACAATGAGCTTCATTTCATGGATACATTCAAAGTAAGCGTTTCTCGGGTCGTAGCCTGCTTCAACAAGCGTTTCAAAGCCTGCCTGCATCAGAGCGCATACGCCGCCGCAAAGAACAGCCTGCTCACCGAAGAGGTCGGTTTCGGTTTCGGTTCTGAATGTGGTTTCAAGAACGCCTGCACGGGCGCCGCCGATTCCGAGCGCGTAAGCCAGACCGATGTCAAGAGCGTCGCCGGTAGCGTCCTGCTCAACGGCGATCAGGCAGGGAACACCCTTGCCGACCTGATATTCGCTTCTTACGGTGTGACCCGGACCCTTGGGAGCAACCATGATGACGTTGACGTTCTTCGGGGGCTTGATGCAGCCGAAATGAATGTTGAAGCCGTGAGCGAACGCAAGGGTCTTGCCCTCGGTGAGGTTCGGCTCAATGCTTTCTTTATAAAGCTTCGCCTGCTTTTCGTCGTTGATAAGAATCATGATGATGTCGGCATTCTTGGCAGCCTCTGCGGCGGTCATAACCTTAAGACCCTGAGCTTCTGCCTTTGCCCAGCTCTTGCTGCCCTCATAAAGGCCGACGATGACGTCAACGCCGGAATCGTGAAGGTTGAGTGCATGGGCGTGACCCTGTGAGCCGTAGCCGATGATAGCGACGGTCTTGCCGTCAAGCTTTGCAAGGTTGCAGTCGTTCTGATAATAAATCTTTGCCATTTTAAAAGACTCCTTTTAAATAAAATTCTTTTTTATACCGCTCCGCAAAAAATCGGAGTTAAAAACTGTTTTTCTTATTTCTTTAACATACTCGTTGCGCCGCGTTCGAGGGCAACAACACCCGTCCGGCACATTTCGATGATGCCGTAGG
>JBJFHV010000532.1:0-4861 GCA_051894015.1 Acutalibacteraceae bacterium
TCCGGCACCGATAAGCATTGTTCTTTTTTGCTTTTTGAGCGTCGTTGACGTCAGCATTCTTGCAATTCTGTTCGCAAAACGAATCACGCACACGGCGGCAATGAAAAACAACAGCTTCATCAGCATATAGCTTCTCGGCATACGGATATGAAAAGCAAAAGCATAAATCATTTCGGCACTCACCGAAAGAATGCAGGCGGAAATGATTCTCAGAAGCTCACCCACTCCGGCATAAGCCCAGACCGTGCTGTAAAGCCGGAACAAGGCGAAAATCACAATCGTTACTACGGTCGAAAAAAGCATCAGTGACTTGAAATTGTCAAGAAATCCCGACGCCACAAGCACAAAATAATCAAACTCAAACCGTGTAAACAGTGCCGCAAAGCCGGCAAGATTCACCACAAAAGCGTCAACCGCAATCATAACAAGAATTAAAAACGGTTTTACTCTTTTTTTCATTTGATTTTTCTTTAACGTTTTTTCTTCCATTTTTCACACACCCTAAAAAACAGATTTATTTTTTCATTTTTTCATAAGCCTTCATCAACGAAGGTCTGCATTTTCTGAATTTGCGCCACAAAAATTCATACGCTTTCCATCGTGGCTCATTTCCCGATATTTTTTCTCCCTTTCTGTAAAAAGCAACGCAGACGGCAATCAACTGCTCTTTTTTAATCGGACCTTCGACAAAGGTCTGACGGTCTCCGGAAAAATAAAACCCGTCTTTGTCCGTTTTTATCACACGGTGCAGAACATATGCTGCGCTTTTTCTTTTGTATAAAACAACGTCTCCCGTTTTCGGATTATTTTTTATTGCGGCAAGCTCAACGCTGTCTCTTTCCGGAACAAGAAACGGCGTCATACTGCTTCCTGTGACTTTCAAAACGGCGGTTTTTCCGCTTTCAAGCCGGCTTTTTATTGCCTCAATTACGGCGTCGTCAAATTCACGGTTTTCACCACCCGAAATCAGGCCGTAAGCTTCGAACTGTCCGAGTCTGTCGGTTGCTATTTTAATCGACTGTCCCGTTGATCTGATACCATCCGACTTTTTCAAATACGACAGCAGCCGCAAAACGGAATAATACGGATATAGCCACTTTCTGTCTTTTATTTCGGGATAAACCGACTTTAGTTCATCAAAGCTGACAAACGCTCTTTTCACGGCGCTTTTGCCGACATTTTTTTCGCCTTTGACCGCCGCAAGAGTCAATGCGGCACTGTGCGTTCTTTCTGCGGTGCTTTTTCCGAAGACTCCGGCCGAAAGGACATCTTCCAAAAGCTTTTGAGGATCCACTTCTCTGCCGTTAAACACTTGCGCAAAATGCTCCGGCAGTCCGAAATACTCTTTTCCGATTCTGAAGATATCGGCGGCAAATCCGTCAGCGGAAATCTCTCTGAGTTTTTTTAAAACGCAGTCAAAATCAATCCCCTGATAAAAGACTTTGCTATATAGAAGAATATCGCAAATCTGTCGTATTCCGAAGCCGCTTCTTATGTAGTGTTTAAGAACATGACATATCAGGTAAATCAGTGTATCGGTGCTGTCCGGCGTCTTGATTTCAACGCCCTGAAGTTCAATTGTTTTCAGGTGCTTACGGCTTTCGGAAAAAAAGCCGTTCATTTTTTCACTGATCCGCTCACCGGGAAGAAAGAAATCCGTCTGTGCTTCAACAAGAAGACCGTTCGCCGCATCAAAAACCGTAATCTGATTTTCATTTTCGGTCCGGATTGTAAATCCCAGTCTTTGACTCACATCAAGAAAAAGCTTCATCCCGCTTTTATCTATGATCAGATCCTCATCGCTTGACGGTCTGAGATCGGGCTCGGGATAAAGACAGCGCAATGTAATGCCCTTGACGCATACGGCAAAAACGCCTTCATCCGAAAGCGCCCGATAAAAACGTAAAAAGCTTTCGGTTCTTCTTGTCTGTAAAACCGCCTCGGCAACAGCCGCCTTTTTGCTCTTTTCAAGAACATCACCGGATCCGTTGCGCCGTTTCAGAGCCGACCAACACATACCGAACATATTCTGCGATACGGAAAGACGCAGAAGCTCGGCTTCCGATCCGATTTTCGATTCGGATACAGGCTTATCAAACAGGTATTCGCCGATCAGATCGAGAAATAAAGACTCTTGTTCGGTCACAGCGGCACCTCCGACAAATTTTTACAAAATCATACATAATAAATATAGCAAAAAAATTAAAAATTGTAAAGGATTTTGCTGTGTAAATTCCTGCCTGTTCTGACAATTTTTGTATGGAATCTATACAAAAACGACAGTGTCTGAAAAAGCACTGTCGCTAAGCCGTTTTTGAATGTTTTCTTTTGATTGCCAATATGATTTTAACGACAAAATAAAACACGGTCATTCCGATCAGAACACCGCAGCTGTCAATCAGAACGTCACTGAACTGACAGCTTCTTCCCTCGACAAAAAGCTGATGAATTTCATCGGTTGCGGCATAAAAAACACCGAACAGATACGAGAACAAAAAACACTTAAATTTTTCGCCGAACGTAAAAGCGAAAGCGCAAAGCAACACGCCCAAAGAAGCAAATTCGGTCATATGCGCCGCTTTTCTGACAACAAACTGTAAGCCCTGTATCACCGACTGCTGTTTTTCTGCTGTAAGCGACTCAAAGCCGGGATAAAAAATCTCAGCCAGAACCTGAATAAAACCGGTGCTTGTGTTATCGGATTGTTCCGCCTTTTGCGCGGAGAACAAAAATATGGTTATCATATCCGCAGCAAGCAATAATACAATGACCAGTCTTAAAACTTTTATCTTCCTGTTTTTCAATCGCTATTTCCTTTCCTTTAAAAGCTCATACGCCAGATGAGAATTCCTTTCCGTACAGCGGCGAACGATAAACCCAACAGGAAAAACAAAAACACAAAACAACCGGCTGAAAAAATTCTTTGTTTTCACTGCTGTTACCAACGTTGTCCGTCCGTTTAAAATATCCGCACTTTCAAAAAGACTGTCAATTCCTCTTTTTCCCGGCGTCAGAACACAAATATAGCGGGAAAGAAATGTCAGCCTTTTCATTTTAAAGAAAGCAGCCGCTCCAATCCATAATAGAGCCGCAAAAGCCGCAAAACACAAAGCAGATAAATACAACGGCGCCGCATTGAAAATATTATAGCACATTAAAATGAGCATGGAAATACAAGGCAGAAAAAAAGTCAGAAAGCAAAGAAAAAAGAACAGCAAAAAAACACAGCCGTTTCTCATCGCCGAAAAAAACAAGGCGGGCGAAAAGAAAGCAAAAAGATTGCCGACTGAGCTTTCCGCATTTTTTTCACGGTTCAAAAAAAACAGAACGGAGCCGAAGCGAAGAGGAATCACAACCGCACTCAAAAGCAAAACAGCCGCCGGTACCGCAAAAAAAAGCAGACGCACGCCATAGCCGGAAGCCAGAAATTTTAAAGAAAAGAAAAGGCCGAAAAAGACAGCCGATTCAACAAAAGAGCGGATTGTCAGAACGAAAAGGGGCTTGAATCCTCCGCGTCTTGTAAGACGTGTCTTATCTTTTGCCAAAGCACATCACCCCGAATTTATTATGCCAAAATTTCGGGGCAATAACAAAAAAAGCGGCGTAAAAGCCGCTTCCATAAAAATTCATTCCGTTTATTGTCAGGGGGTCTTATGTTCAACAGAAGAACTGAACGCCTTGCTTTCCTGCGTTCCGTTTTTCGATTTAACCAGACCGTCACCGATGTTAACGGTAATCACCGAACCGTCCGCAGGTTCACGCTCACTTGAATAGATCTTGATTGTTGCGTTTCCGTCGGCGTCAGGTGTGCCGCTGACGCTGGCTTTCGCGGGGAACGAGGTTCCGTCGATATCAACGGTAACATAACCCGTACTGTTTTTCACGCCGCCTTCCCAGCCGGACGGGTCAAAAGTAATGATGAAGTTTCCGTTGTTCGGGTCGGTTCCGCAGCTGACGATATCGATATCCTTGCTGACTTTTTTGGCCGCCGTTGTCGGCTCGGCTGTCGTAGACTCCTTGGTTGTCGTAGTCTTTTTCTCGGTCGTACTGACAGTCGGTGTGTTCGAATTTGAAGTTCCGGAAGAAGATTGTTCCGAAGTCGAAGGAATCGTCGAAGGCATCACAGAGGTCAGAACATTCGGATTGTCCAGGCTCGGACTTGTAATATCGTTCAGATCGGGAATCGATACAGATGACGTCGGTGTAGTTGTATCAAGAGAAAAAGCAGTAAGCGGCACGGTCGCCATGGTCTGTCCCTGCTGCGTTGTAAGAATATATGTAGGGGAAGCATTTGCGGTGGTTGCGATAAGCTGAGCTGATGAATCGGCTGTCTGAACGCTTCCTGAAGTACTTTGCGTCGCGCCTGTCAAAGCCGGCATAACCGTTGTCGTTTCGCCGCCGTTGTTTTTGCCGCATGAAGCAAGAGAGGCAACAAGAAGGATACCTACCGCTGCAATAACAACTTTTTTATTCATGTTCGCACCTCCCAAATCAAAAGTATGTCTATTATATACTTCAAAAATAACAAAGTCAATGAAATAAACGTGAACAAGTTACCGAAAAGGAAGAATTACAGGAATAACTCCGCATTCTCTTTTATATACTTTGCACCATTCAATTTAATCTTAGTTAAAATTCCGTTATCAACAATATATTGCTGCGTATTTTTTATCGTATCCGGGTCATAATTGACCGTTTCATCCTTTTCATCATACATCAATCTTAGGTTTTCAATCCGCTGCGCCTCCTCGCACAGACCGATCATTTTCAAGGCCGGGACAATAATTCCGGTAAGCTCTTTTCCGTTTTCGCTGAAAAATGTCTTGACGTCACCGTCGCTGACAAAAACATCAAGCGCATA
>JBJFHV010000533.1:0-4860 GCA_051894015.1 Acutalibacteraceae bacterium
AGTAGCTAAATCCAGAAAGTACAAATCGACTTTTATCCCGACAAACTAAAATTTAACAGCAATTTCATCTTTTCAACGAGCCGATTCCTGCAATCAATTCTTCAGTGAGTGCATCGGAGCCGGGATTCTTCCGCCTCTTGCAACAAACGCTTCGGACGAGAACTCGTGTACGGGCATAATCGGTGCAGAACCTAAAAGCCCGCCGAATTCGAGCATGTCGCCAACCTTTTTGCCGACAGCCGGGATAATTCTGACGGCGGTCGTCTTGGTGTTGACAACGCCGATGGCCGCTTCGTCCGCAATAATTGCCGAAAGGGTGGAGGCCGGGGTGTCGCCCGGAACGGCGATCATGTCAAGACCGACCGAGCACACGCAGGTCATCGCTTCTAATTTGTCAAGATGAAGCGCACCTTTTCTGGCGGCGGCAATCATGCCTTCGTCCTCACTGACGGGGATAAATGCGCCTGAAAGTCCGCCGACGTGGTTACTTGCCATCACACCGCCTTTTTTGACTGCGTCGTTCAAAAGGGCAAGAGCCGCGGTTGTGCCGTGGGTTCCGCAGACCTCGAGTCCCATTTCTTCTAAGATTCTGGCAACGCTGTCGCCCTTTGCCGGAGTCGGGGCAAGGGAAAGGTCAACGATTCCGAACGGAACACCAAGCCTTGAAGAGGCCTCACGGGCAACAAGCTGACCCATTCTTGTAATTTTGAAAGCGGTTTTCTTGATCGTTTCCGCAACAACGTCAAACGGCTGACCCTTGCAGGACTTGAGCGCATGATGAACAACGCCCGGTCCGCTGACACCGACATTGATGACACATTCCGGTTCGCCGACGCCGTGGAAAGCGCCTGCCATAAAGGGGTTGTCTTCAACGGCATTCGCAAACACAACAAGCTTTGCACAGCCGAAGCCACCGTCTTTTGCGGTCATATCAGCGGTCTGTTTGATGATTTTACCCATCAGGGCAACGGCGTCCATGTTGATGCCGGCCTTTGTGCTGGCAACGCAGACGCTTGAGCAGACCTCGTCGGTGGAAGCCAGCGCTTCGGGAATCGAATTGATCAGGTTGAGGTCACCGTTGGTGAAGCCCTTGTGAACGAGAGCGGAGAAGCCGCCGATAAAGTTGACGCCGCATTGCTTTGCCGCCTTGTCAAGTGCAACGGCAAGGGGAGCATAGTCTGTTTCTCGGCAGGCAGAGCCGACAATGGAAATCGGGGTGACGGAGATGCGCTTATTTACAATAGGAATCCCGAATTCTTTTTCAATCTGTTCGCCCGTCTCGACAAGCTTTTCGGCTTTCTTCGTAATTTTGTCGTAAATCTTGTCGGCGACCTTGTTGATGTCCTCATCACAGCAGTCAAGAAGCGAGATGCCCATGGTGATGGTTCTGACGTCAAGATGCTGGTGGTCGATCATGTTAAGAGTGCTGATAATGTCATTAATATTCTGCATCGCTTGTACCTCTTATACTCTGTACATTAAGTCGAAAATATCTTCTCTTTGTGTCCGGATGACAAGTCCCATGGTTTTGCCGAGTGCTTCAAGCTCTTCGCCGAGCTCGGTGACGTTTTTTGTGCCTGTTGAAAGGTCAATGAGCATGGTCATGGTAAAATACTGCTGCATAACGGTCTGGCTGATGTCAAGAATGTTGACGCTGTTGTCGGCAAGATGGGTGCAGACCTTCGCAATGATGCCGGTGGTGTCCTTTCCTGTAACGGTAACGATCGCTTTCATGATATAATCACCTTTTCCTTATTATACAAAATACGTCTTATAGTTTATAATGATACGCGCGAAAAGTCAAGAAAAAAGCTTTTTTCATACAGTCCGAAAACCGCTGAATCAAGGAGCTTTTCGCCTGATTTTCGACTGAAATTTTAAAAAAAACCGACAAAAAATGCGTTTTTTATTACAAAAAATATAAAATTTGATTTATTTTAAAAAAATTGTTGTAAGCTATTGACAAAGTCGCTTTAAAGTACTAAAATGTGAATCAAGCTAAAGTTTGCGCTTTAAAACGTTAAACATTTAAACCATTAAACGGAGGTAAAATCATGAAAAAGTTCACAAAAATCGTATCTGTTGTTCTTTGCCTTGCCCTTGTTCTGACAGCTTTTGCGGCCTGCGGCAGCAAGGAAGACACAACAACCGCCGCCGGCGATACATCGGCACCGGCAGTAACCGACACCGATAAGACCTATACCGTAGGTATTTGTCAGTTGGTTCAGCACGAAGCACTTGACGCGGCTACAAAGGGCTTCAAGGAAGCTCTTACCGAAAAGCTCGGCGACAAGGTTACGTTCGATGAGCAGAATGCAGCCGGTGAAAGCACCGCTTGCGCAACCATCGTAAACAAGTTCGTTTCTTCCAAGGTTGACCTGATTATGGCAAACGCGACTCCGGCTCTTCAGGCCGCTGCCAGCGCAACGACCACAATCCCCATCGTCGGCACATCGGTTACCGACTATGCAACCGCTCTTGATATGGACGTTGATTCCTGGACAGGCAAGACCGGCATCAATATTACCGGTACGGCTGACTGCGCTCCTCTTGACAAGCAGGCTGAGATGATCCTCACCCTCGTTCCGGACGCAAAGACTGTCGGTATCATCTATTGCTCAGGCGAAGCCAACTCCAAGTTCCAGGTCAATGCGGTTAAGGCTTATCTTGAAGAAAAGGGTATTACCGTTAACGAATATCCGTTTGCTGATTCCAACGGTATTGCAACCGTTGTTACCAAGGCTGTTTCCGAATGCGACGCTCTTTATGCTCCGACCGACAACACGGTTGCCGACAACACAGAGGTTGTTAACAATATCGCTGAACCGGCCGGTATTCCTCTCATCGCAGGTGAAGAGGGTATCTGTAAGGGCTGTGGTGTTGCCACTCTTTCCATCAGCTACTATGACATCGGCTACGAAGCCGGCGAGATGGCTTATGAGATTCTTGTAAACGGCAAAGATCCTGCCGAAATGGAAATCGGTTACAGTTCAAATCTTGTTGAAAAATATGTCAAGGACAGAGCAGACGCTCTTAAGATCACAATCCCCGAAGGCTACGAAGAAATCGTAGTGGAAGCGGACAAATAATTCAACCGAAAAATCTAGCAAAGTGCAGGTCTTATGATCTGCACTTTGAAAGCGATAGGTAGTGTGACGGAGTCTGAACTCGTATAGGGGTAAGTTCCGGCACCTTGGGCTTATCGCTTTTTGTTCATTTTCAGAAAGGAAGCGCATTAGGCGCATAAATTTACTATGGCGGCATTTTTAAGCTCACTTCCGGGTGCTGTTGCCCAAGGACTTATCTGGGGCATTATGGCAATCGGTGTTTATATCACTTTCAAGGTATTAGACCTTGCCGACCTGACCGTTGACGGAACGCTTGCAACGGGCGGTGCGGTTTTTGTTATGCTCACGACAAGCGGAGTCAATATTTATATCAGCCTGATTGTGGCATTTCTTGCAGGCTGTGCGGCCGGCTTTATTACGGGTATCTTCCACACCTCGTTCGGAATCCCGGCGATACTTGCCGGTATCCTGACGCAGTTCTCGCTTTACTCCATCAATCTTCGCATTATGGGAAACAATTCGAACGTGGCGATCAACTTCAGAAAGTATAATCTTCTTGTCACGCTCAGCAACATTAACAAGTCCTTGATTGTCGGTGCTGTTTTTGTTGTTTTGATTGTGTTGCTTCTTTATTGGTTCTTCGGAACGCAGTTTGGTTCGGCTATCCGCGCGACCGGCTGTAACGAAGCGATGGCGAGAGCCAACGGCATCAATACCAACCGCAACAAGGTTTTCGGCCTTGTACTTTCGAACGGAATTGTCGCGCTTGCGGGTGCACTCGAAGCGCAATATTCGGGAAGCGCCGATATCAATCGTGGCAGAGGCGCTATTGTTATCGGTCTTGCCGCCGTTATTATCGGTGAAGTGATTTTCGGAAAGCTCTTCAAAAACTTTGCACTTCGTCTCGTCGGCGTAGCGCTCGGCGGCGTGATCTATTATATTGTTCAGACAATTGTTATCCAGATCGGTCTGAATCCGAACGATCTGAAGCTGTTCTCGGCGTTGTTCGTTGCTGTTTTCCTCGGCTTGCCGTATTGGAAAAGTCAGATGAAGCCCTCGGCGAAAAAGCAGACCAAAAAGAACGGGGAGGTGGGTGCTCATGCTTGAAATCAAGAACGTCAGCAAGACCTTTAATCCCGGAACCGTGAACGAGAAAAAAGCATTGAGTGACATCAATCTGACCTTGAATGACGGCGATTTTGTGACTGTCATCGGAGGAAACGGAGCCGGTAAATCCACGGTCATGAACATCATTACCGGCGTTTATTCCGTGGACTGCGGCTCAATTAAGATTGACGGAATCGATGTCACCTCGATGCCGGAATACAAACGGGCCAAATATTTCGGAAGAGTATTCCAGGATCCGATGACAGGTACGGCGGCAACGATGGAAATTGTTGAAAACCTCGCAATCGCCAAAAAGAGAGGGGAAAGACGTACGCTGAAATACGGAATCAGCAAAAAGGAAAAGGAAGAATACCGCGAACTTCTCAAAAAGCTAGACCTCGGCCTTGAAGACAGACTGACGTCTAAAGTCGGACTTCTTTCCGGAGGACAAAGACAGGCTTTGACGCTTCTCATGGCGACGCTTCAAAAGCCGAAGATGCTTCTTTTAGACGAGCATACGGCCGCTCTTGACCCGAAAACCGCCGCTAAGGTTCTGACGCTCAGTGACAGTCTGATCAGGGAAAACAACCTGATGACGATGATGGTCACGCACAACATGCACGATGCGATCGTATACGGCAACCGGCTGATCATGATGCATGAGGGAAGAATTATTTTGGATATC
>JBJFHV010000534.1:0-4858 GCA_051894015.1 Acutalibacteraceae bacterium
CAATCGCATGGATATATCCCGTGCCGATTCTTCTGAACGCAAGACCGGCTTCGAAGGACGCAAGCTGCATTTCGTCGCGTGCGGCAAGATCGGTCGGACAGTCATGTGCTTTCTTGAGGTTTTGGAGGATTCTCTTGGCCGCTTTGCCGCAGTACGCTTTGTCCGCAGGGAAGGACGAAGCAAACGAGCTGACAGCCGCTTCGACAGCGTGAGACAGGGCGTCGATTCCCGTGAAAGCCGTACTCATAGGCGGCACGGAAACGGTAAGCGACGGATCGAGTGCCACCGCCAACGGCTGGAATCTGTCGCTGACAAAGGGCTTTTTCTTGTTTTCTTCGGTGTCGGTGATAACGGCAAAGGCCATGACCTCCGAGCCGGTGCCCGAAGTGGTCGGAACCGCAAACAGCGGCACGCAGGGAGAAGCGATCGAGTCGATTTTACAGATGTCGTCGATTTCTTCTTCGGGGTTTGCGGCTCTGAGGGCGGTAATCTTCGCTGTATCGAGTACGGAGCCTCCGCCGACGGCAACCATTCCGTCACAATTGTTTTCAAAATAGACCTTTAGCACTTCGTCGGTGATTTCGGTGGTCGGTTCGGCACAAATGCCGCTAAACAGGACAGGGGAGGCCGAAACGGAAGCGATGAACGCTTCGATTTTTTCATTCTTTTCGGCGCCGGGGAAGAGAATGAACAGCGGATTTTTCACATTCGCCTTTTTAATTTCTGTCTGAAGTTCATCGAGTGCTTTTTCGCCGTGAAGAAGAACGCTGTCAATGAATTTTGCGTCATGCATCACACCGAGCGTAAGCTTCTGAATCGGATTCAGAACGCCGCCTGTCGTTCTCATAGGCTTGAGTTCACACGGTGTAAAGTCAAGGCAGTGACCGTTCGGTCTGTCTGCGGAATCGGAAACGGTCAGGTAAGCCTTGTCGGGCTTGCTCCAAGTGAAGCCGACTTTGCTAAGACAGCTGAGCGTATAGCAGTTGTTCATCTCGATATTCGCCGAGCGTCCCGAGATGATGAGGTAGAACATATAAACGTGAATATCCCGGTCGTCGGTGTTGGCGAAAACAGTCTCAACGGTTTCCTGTGTCGAAACGCGCCGGTACGGTACATGAAGAAGCTTAAACATATCCTCGGTCAAAAGAAAGTTCGGGTTGATCATGTGGTAAATCTCGTTGACGTTTCCCGTAAGCGCGAGGCGGACATAAGCGTCGGCGCACTCGTCAACCGCCGTAAGATCCGTCGGGTACTTATCCATGTTCTCGTTGAGCAGTCCGAGCTTGAGCATCGCATGAACCCGTCTTAAAAAGCCGTTGTCGTCGCTGTTTTTCTGGAATTTGCCGTCACTGGCTCTCCAGGTGAGGTTTCCGATACGGTAGATGTTGGCTTCAAGACCGTCTTTTCTTGAAGACAGGACAAGCTGTTCGGCGCAGTATTTACTGTGAATATAAACGTTGTCCTGATAACGCTGACCGATGTCTAGCACACTTTCGTCAAAGACAGATTTGCACTTGGTCTGCTTGACCGTTGCCGCTCCGTGGACGCTGACAGTAGAGGTGTGCTGTAAAACGGCATTGGCCGCTTTTGCAAAGTCAATGACATTCTTTGTCCCCGTGACGTTGGTTCTTTCAAGGTCGGCATAGTCGCCTGCGTGATGAACATTTGCCGCTACATGGAAAACAACGTCAATTTTATCCGCTAATTCGCTGAATTTTTCATCGCTTAAGCCAAGCTTTTCTTTTTCGATATCGCCCGAAACAGGGTGAATCAGCGGACTTTCAAAGTCGGTGAAATAGAACTTGAGCTGACTGTCAAGCTTTTCACGGCTTCTGACAAGACAGTAGGTTTCAACGCCGCTGTTGATAAGCTTTTTCAGAATATGTACGCCCAAAAAGCCCGTGGCGCCCGTAAGAAGCGCACACTGGAAGCGATCGTGCTTTTGACCGGTGTGTGCCGTTGCTTTGATGATTTCGTTGACGTCGGCCAATTTGTCGTTTTTCCGGCTTTCCGCCGCGTCAATTTCCTCGGCAAGCATATTGAGAAACGGCTTGTCATAAATCAGCTGAGCGGAGATGTTGAGACTGACTGCAAGCTCCATAGCGTTCAGGCTGTCGCCGCCCAAGGCGAAGAAGTTGTCGGTTACGCTGACTTCGGGGAGCATCAGAAGCTCTTTAACCGCGCGGCAAACGCGTTTTTCGGTGTCGGTAGCAGGCTCGACGATTTCTTTTTTGACGGCGTCCATTCTGGAGCTCCTCTTGATTTTGGAAGAGGAGGTTCTTTCAAAGGGTACCGGTCTGATTTTAAAGGTCGAAATGCGCTGATAGCTTGCAAGCTTTTCATTGATGCGCATTAAGACGGCGGTCATGGCTTCGTTTTCGTCGGTGATGCCGTGCTCAGCGATAAAGGTCTTGCTCAGGTAAACCTCAGCGCAGATCGCTCCGTTTTCGCCGTAGCAGATGACCTCCTGAACAAGCGGCTCGTTGGCAAATTGTTCTTCCAGCATTTCCGCCGAAACATTTTCGCCGTTTTCAAGCAGAATGAGGTTTTTGCAGCGCCCCGTTACATATAAATAGCCGTCGTCGTCGAAGTGGCCGAGGTCGCCCGTATGAAGAAAACCGTCTTCGGTGAAGGCTTCTTTGGTCGCTTCGGGATTTTTATAATAGCCGAGCATGACGGACGGACCTTTGACAAGGATTTCGCCGTTTTCGATTCTGACCTGCATACACGGAATCGGTTTCCCGACCGAGCCGTGACGGAAACAGCCGACGGCATTGTTGGCGATAACCGGAGAACATTCGGTCATGCCGTAGCCGTTCAGGACAAGGATTCCCGTAGCGTTGAAGCGGGCGTTTGCCGCCGCCTCAAGCGGAGCACCGCCGGAAATAACGTCGATGATGTTGCCGCCTAAAAACATATTGACCGCCTTTTCTTCGGGCAGTTCGGGCTTCGACGCAGCGAACTGAATCGCGCCGCCCATCAGCTTTTTGACAATTTGCGGAACAGCGACAATGCTGTCGGGCTTGAACAGATGCAGGTCGCTGACAAGGTTGGCAAGAGAGTCGTTGACACAGACAGTCTTGCCGCGGACGATGCTCTTGGTGATGTTCGCCGTAAAGCAGAAGCTGTGATGAATCGGCAGACAGCAGAACATTCTTGTCGTCGGACAGGCAACATGAACGCTCGTTGCGCTGTAAATCATGTTTTTATGGCTGGACATAACGCCTTTCGGGAAGCCTGTTGTACCCGAAGTGAAAACGATCGCGCACATCGTATCGGGGTCGGGATCGCCGGTGTATTCACCCGGAAGCGTAAGAAGCTCGTTAAAGTTGATGACGTCGGGGTCGCTTGCGGTGTTGTCGAGTGAAACGAAAAGCTTGATGGAGCCGACGGTCTCTTTGGCAAGCTTATAAAGGCTTTCGTGCTTTTGGTCAAACGCAAAAACGCTTACGTCCGCAAACTCCATCAGCCGGCAGTTCATTTCGTCCGTTTCCGAGGGGGCGAGGGGAACCGCCGCACCGCCTGTCATCGCAGCGGCAAAGTAGCCTGTGATCCATTCGAAGCTTGTCGGGCCGACAAGAGCGACGTGCGCGCCGTCAAGCCCTCTTTCGGTAAGAGAAAGGCAGGCCGAATCGCAGGCGGCTTTGAACTGAGCATAGGTTTTGGCGGCTATTGTGCCGTCGGGATTCTTGTATTCGAGAAAATTGCGCTCGCCGAAATTCTCGGCGCCGTAACGCACCATTTCGTTTAAGTTTTTGAGGGTCGTCAGATCGTCTCTTATCATTCTTTTCATTTCCGCAGAAAAAGCTGCGGTTTCCTCCTTTTCGGCGTTTTTATGTTAATTTATAATATCACACACGGTGTACAAAATCAATGAAAAATCGACCTTGTTTAAATCATTGAAGTTTCTGATAAATGAAAAGCGGACGCCGAATGGACGGCTTGCTTTTGAAAGAGCCTTTTACTATACTATAAGCATAAAGTGTTTCCGAAATGTTTCGGTTTATTTCATTTCTTTTGAATAAGGAGGTCATTGCGTGAATAACAAATATAAAAGGATAATTGTGACATCGGTTATCTGCGTTCTGCTTTTGATCAGCGTCTTTTTCGGATATCACGGCTTTGTCGGTGTCAGCGCAAACAGCCCCGAAAAGCTGACTGCTGCCGCTGAGGGTTATTTTGAGACGGACGGTTTAAAATTGCTCAAAACCGAAAAAAGAGGGAATTATCTCGCCGTACTTTTCCGGGACAAAAACGAAAAGGCTGTTCTCGGCGTTTTTGAACGGGATTCTGTTTTTCAAAACCGCTATGAAGTAAGCGGCGGAACAATTGATATTGAAAGCGGAAAAATTGAAAGCTGGAACTGCGGAAACGAGAAAGGGGAGGCAGTGCTTGTTTTCGGCGGCATCGGCATACCCGATCATGTGAAAAGCTATGCGTTTACGAACAGCGGGAAGAAATACACCTGCCCGGTTGACAGCGAGAATGTGCTGAATTTATTTGTGATTCCCGACGCAGAGGATATAAACGGTGCGCCGGAACAGATCACAGAGTGAACAAAGTGCAAACAATGTCGTCTTTTTTGAAATCAGAATCGAAAAATGCCCGTCATTATTTCTTGACGGACATTTTACACGAACGATATCGGCTGCCCTTGGCGCATATTTGTTCATAAAAAACGATATCGGTGTACGGAAAAAGATTGTCTTGTCAACATGAAAACCGCATGATGAAACGAAAAACGGAGATGTAAAAAAACAGCCTCTTTTTCAATGAAATTCGCCTGTGGCGAGTGAAATATCCTACGGATATGAAATAGCTGACGCTATGAAATATTTGCTTCGCAAATGTGATAGGC
>JBJFHV010000535.1:0-4846 GCA_051894015.1 Acutalibacteraceae bacterium
TTTTATAACGAACTTGATGAAATATTTTTCTCCCCTGAAAGGGGAGATGTCAGCTTAGCTGACAGAGGGGTTTCGCTAAACTAAAATTTACATCTCATCTCACGGCTCGGGCACTCGATTTTCAATTAAGCACTGCGTACCCCGGCATTGGTTTCGCCTTGCGACCGACAACCTAAAATCAATCGATGTGCTTTGCCTGTAAATCAGTCGGCTGATTCGCCGATTGCTGATATAGAAATAAACAAATGAAAGGATAGATAACCATGATTAACGTAACCCTCAAAGGCGGCGTTGTCCGTGAATATGAAAACGGCACGAGCGTCCTTGAAATCGCAAAAAGTCTCGGTGCCGGCCTTTATAAGGCTGCCTGCGCCGCAAGAGTCAACGGAACGGAATGTGACCTTCGCACCGTTCTTGACTCCGACTGTGAGGTTGAAATTCTCACCTTTGACGACGACTTCGGCAAAATGGCGTTCCGTCACACCTGCTCTCATATCTTAGCGCAGGCGGTAAAGCGTCTTTATCCGAACACAAAGCTTACGATCGGTCCGTCGATTGAAGACGGCTTCTATTACGACTTTGATTCCGAGATTTCCTTTACGCCCGAAGTGCTCGAAGCGCTCGAAAAAGAGATGAAGAAGATCGTTAAAGAAAACCTTCCTCTTGAAAAGTTCGAACTTGAGCCGGATGAAGCCATCAAGATGATGGAGGAAAAGGGCGAAACGTACAAAATCGAACTTATCAAAGAACACGCCGACAAGGGCGAAAAGATTTCTTTCTACCGTCAGGGCGAATTCGTTGAGCTTTGCGCAGGTCCGCATCTTCCCGATACAAGCCGTGTCAAGGCGTTCAAGCTGACCTCCTGCACGGGCGCTTACTGGAGAGGCGACGCGAACAATAAGATGCTTCAGCGTATCTACGGCACCGCTTTCACCAAGGCAAGCGAGCTCGAAGAGCATCTGCAGAAGCTTGAGGAAGCCAAAAAGCGCGACCATAACAAGTTGGGCAGAGAGCTCGGATACTTCTCGACCGTTGATTATATCGGTCAGGGACTTCCGATTCTTCTGCCGAAGGGCGCAAGAGTCATTCAGCTTCTTCAGCGCTGGGTTGAAGACGTGGAACAGGAGCATAACTACCTGCTGACCAAAACGCCGCTGATGGCAAAGCGTGACCTGTACCGCATTTCCGGCCACTGGGATCACTATTTAGACGGAATGTTCGTTTTGGGCGACCCGAACGACGAGGAAAAGGAATGTCTTGCGCTTCGCCCGATGACCTGCCCGTTCCAGTATCAGGTCTATCTCAATCAGGGAAGAAGCTACCGTGATCTGCCGATGAGACTCGGCGAAACTTCGACGCTTTTCCGTAACGAGGATTCCGGCGAAATGCACGGTCTGATCCGTGTCCGTCAGTTCACGATCTCGGAGGGACACCTTGTGCTGCGTCCCGATCAGCTCGAAGAAGAATTCGCAGACTGTCTGAGTCTTTGTAAATATTTCCTTGGTACGGTCGGCCTTTTAGAGGACTGCACCTTCCGTTTCTCACAGTGGGATCCGAACAATACGGATAAATACGAGGGAACGGCGGAGCAGTGGGACACCGCACAGGCAACAATGAAGAAGATTCTTGACGATCTCGGTGTTTCCTATAAGATCGGTATTGACGAAGCGGCTTTCTACGGTCCGAAGCTTGATATTCAGTATAAGAACGTTTTCGGAAAAGAGGACACGATCGTTACGATTCAGATTGATATGCTTCTTGCCGAAAAGTTCGGTATGTACTACACGGACAGCGACGGACAGAAGAAGCTGCCGTATATCATTCACAGAACCAGCCTCGGCTGTTATGAGAGAACGCTTGCGTATCTGATCGAAAAATATGCCGGTGCTTTTCCGTTGTGGCTCGCTCCCGAACAGATCCGGATCACCCCCGTTGCCGACCGGCATCAGGACGCGGCATATGAGATCAAAAAGCAGCTTGAAAAGGCGGGCATCAAGCGTGTTGAGGTTGACACAAGAAGCGAAAAGCTCGGCTATAAGCTTCGTTCGGCTCAGCTTGATAAGATTCCGTACATTCTCGTTGTCGGTGATAAGGAAGCCGAAACGGGTACGATTTCCGTCAGAAAGCGCGGTGTCGGCGACATCGGCTCGATGGAGATCGAGGACTTCATCAAGTCTGCACTGGCTGATATTGACGCCAAGGTAAGATGGTAAACCGGACAACCGGATTCGGTAAACAAAAACAGGGCGCAAGGGCGCAGTCGATAGGTTTCGGCTGTGCCCTTGTTTGATTTGTTATTGATTGACAAAAGTATATCCGTGTGTTATCTTATGGCTAAGGAGGTGAGAGAAACGAAAAAGAGAACCAAAATATTTCTGATTATCTTAGCAGTTCTGCTTGTTATTGCATTAGCGTTTTTGATAACCGCCTATCTTACGTTCAGAAGCGAGGTGGAAACGAGCACCGACATCAACGACTATATCGCTTACACGTCAAAGGAATCGGACGAAGACCCCGTTGTCATGCCGAAGCTGGAGACACTTGGTAATATGACCGATACGGATTTTCTCTATCGCTATAAGACAAACGTTATTTATGACCTGACGGTTTACCGTCTGACTGTTTCCTATGACGAGGAGGATTACGAAAAGGAAAAGGCACTTCTCGACAGCCGATATGCTTATTATGATTCCCCGATTTCTGAAACCGAAGCAAAGGATCATGCACTTGCCGTTGATTTTGAATATCGCGGTTATTCGTTCCGCACTGTTCGGGACGACAGCGCAGCCGCTCTTTTTTATCCGAGGCAAATGTTCTTTGTCGGCACAAATGATAAAAAGAAAACGATTGCTTATATTTATTACGAAGACTCGGAGCTTGACTATCTGACGAGCTTTCCGTCGTTTTTCAGGGAAGAGAAAATCACGGTATCGAACAAAAAATAATTGTACATACAATACAGCCGGAGCTTCAAGCAGGAAGCCCCGGCTGATTTTTTGAGGTTGCCTTTAATGTATGGCAAGCATAACGTGTATCAATCCCAGCACCGTCATGTGCAGCGGATAGAACACATAAAAGAACCACTTTCCGCCTTTTGTTTTCTTTCCGCTTTCGCCGTTGTATAAAAGAAGAAGCGGGACGGACAAAAAGGTGCCGAACGAAAAGGCAGAGGACATCAGCGCGTGCAGGATCAGGACTTTTATCAGGTCTGTTCGTGCTGCGTTGATTCAAAGGCAAGATAGTAATTTAGAGTACAGACGACAGATAACAGCAAGGGCACAGTCGGCGAATTCCGGCTGTGCCCGTGTTGTTTTGTAATTGAATGTGATTTGATTGTTGTTATAACTTCACTCGGTTCTTACAAGGCTTTTAGAAGTTCTAAGAATATTTTTTGTTGCTTTTCTGTTAGACGACTCCAGTTGCTCAATAATTCCTTTTGGGAATCAGTCAAAGTGACAGCTTCGTCGTTAAAATCGAAAAATTGTGAAAGTGTGATGTTATATGCTTTGCAGATGCTTTCGATCGAGCTGATTGTAGGAGTAATATTTTTTCTGAACCATGAGGATATTGTTGACTGAGCAATTCCGGATTCCTCGGAAAGTCGGTATTCGCTCCATCCACGTTCGAGCCGCAGTTGAACTATTCTATCAAGAACCGTCATAAAACTCCTCCTTTTCGTTAATTTTATTCGAATAATCGTTGACTTTTAATTAGTATTATCGTATAATAGTTACGATAATACCAATCATATAGAAGGAGAGTTGTTATGAAAAAGATAAATGCACTTTTATCATTGGGGGGTTCTCTAATTATTTTGATAATACTTTTTTCTTTTGGTTCATTGGCATTGGGAACGGACTTTGCGACAGCAACTCAAGTTAAGGTAAACTCACCATATTCTGATAATATATCCGGACCCGGTGATGAAAACTATTATAGATTTTCGTTGAGTACACCGGGATCATTCTATCTTGATTTTAAACATAAGAATGTGTATGACGATACCGAATTATGGAATGCAATTCTCTATAATGAAAAGATAGAAGAAATTGCATTATATTCGTTCAAAGGCAATGAAGAGCGTACAACTACTTGCGTAATCGGCTTAGACAAAGGAACATATTATTTGAAAATAAAAGGAAGCAATTATATTGATTTATGGGAAAATCAGCAGGTTGTAAACACAAGTGTTTATACGCTGACCTTGAAGTTTTCAAAAAGCAATAGCTACGAAAAGGAAAATAATGACAGCTTTAATACGTCAACCCACATCACATCAGAATCTATTTTTTATGGCTCACTTAATGATGTTTGGGACTGTGATTATTACGATTTTACTATAAAAGAAAAAGGAAATTATCATATTTCTTTCAATCACCCATGCATATTTGACTATGGAAATGATGAATACTTTGAGGTTAGAATATATAACAGTACCGGACAGGAAATAAAATATATTTCAAGCAAGGGAAATATAATTAAAACAGATGAAACGATCGCTTTGGAAAAAGGAAAGTATTTCTTGCGTATTGGAGGAGGCTACAGTTATTGTGGACATCTTGCCAGTCAGAAATATTCAAATGTAACCTATAACTTTGGTGTTGTTAAGACACCTTCAAAAGTCAGTAATCTGAAGGCTGATTCGTCGACTTCTGCAATTTCTCTTTCATGGAGTAAGGTATCAGGGGTGTCCGGATATCAGATTTATCAATATGATTCCACGAAAAAAAAGTATGTAAAAATTGCGAATGTTTCGTCAAATATCTATAAGGTATCTAAACTGAAGAGTGCAACGACCTATAAATACGCTGCAAGAGCGTATAAAAAGGTAGGAAGTTCATATTAT
>JBJFHV010000536.1:0-4839 GCA_051894015.1 Acutalibacteraceae bacterium
AGTAGCTAATTCCAAAAAGTACAAACTAACCATTAGTGAGACAAACTAAAATTTATTACTCAGTTTATGACTCGGGCTGTCAAGCAAAAGCTTCATACAAACTATCCCGGAATTGGAGTCGCCACGCGACTGCCTTGCGACCGACCAAAAGCCAACCGACAAAAGAAAAAACAACCATTCTTCAACAGATATTGAATGGCAATAACTGACCGATTGACAGACTGAAAATAAAAGTTTTCTCCGTTGTCGGAAAGCAGTTAAAAAAAATCCACCGTAATTTTAAAGCCGAACCGCATTTGGCTCGGCTTTCGTTTTACTTTTTAGAAGTGGTTTCTTCGCTCGTCTGCTTTTGGGAAAGGAATTGTTTTAAAAGTCTAACGTTTTCATCGATATCCATTTCCAGAACGTCACCAACGCCGCTGACACGTCGGTTGCTCCATGTGCCTTTTGCGGGAATCTGATGCTGTTGGATATCATATTTGCCGTATTTTAAAATCGCTGAAACGCCCAGCTTCAACATATCGTTTCGGCCGATGTCGGTTGTAATCATCGGCAAAACCTGTTCGACAATTTTAACAAGCTCTACTGGATTCATGCTCTTTGCCTGATCAATAATTGCCGAAATAACCTTTCTTTGTCTTTGGGTTCTGTGAAAATCGTCGTCAAGATAGCGGATTCGGCAGTACCACAGCGCCGCCGCACCCGAGAATTTGTTCGTTCCCTCTTTGGCATAGGTGATCTTAACCGTATCTCTGAGATATTTTGCTTCCGCTTCCGTGACTCCTTTGACCGTAAGACCGCCCATAAGGTCAATAAGCTTCGTGAATACTTCAAAGTCAACAAGAACATAGCTGTCGATTTTCACTTTGAAATTATATTCGATTGTGTCGATAACAAGCTGTGCACCGCCGGCGGAACAGGCCGCATTCAGCTTTCTCCAGTTTCCGGTCGACGGTATGCAGACGTAAGAGTCTCTTAAAAATGAAGTAAGCTTCAGCTGCTTGTTTTTGTTGTCAATCGACATAAGAATCATTGTATCCGAACGCATTCCCTGAATCTCGCTTCTTGCGTCGCTTCCGATCAAAAGGATATTTTGGATGTCGGGACTGCTGAAAAGTTCTTTTTCGCTGATGTACTGATTTTCCTTGATCGAATCGGTATCATAGTTGATCTTGCCGAGAATGCTGTAACCGTAAGCAAAAACGGCGGCAAGGAGAATGGCAATCACTGCAAAGACAGCGGCGGCAATTTTTGCGCCTTTGTTTTTCTTCTTCGGTTTATTCGGTCTGCCTGATGAACCGCTTGATGACGGTGCGGCTAAGGTTTGTTTTTTGACCGGAGGTCTTTTTCCCGGACCGTTTGCGGGTCTTACGGGGGCACGGCCTGCATCGGAGGGAACTCGGCTTGCTGACGGAGGATAATTTCTGTTTTCAGGCGGTACGTTCGGCGAGTAAGAACCGTAAGTCTTGCCTGTCGGAACGGAGGCAGCACCCTGACGGTAAGCGGATGACGGACTTTCGCCGACGGGACGACCTTTCGGGGTTCGGCTAGTGTTGCCGGCCGGATTGTATCTGCCGCGGTCGTTGGGCGCAGCGCCGACGGGATTTCCGCTCGGAGTACGGGAACGGGTATTGTTATTATTGGCTGAACCGAAAGTCGGCTCATCATCGGGCAAGGTTACTTTAAATCCGCCGTTATCCGACCGGGGAAAAACAGAGTCCGAATAAATATCATTATTTTCAAAATCGGATTGATCGTATATTTCACCGTTCGGACGCTTTTTTCGGTTGTTTTCTTTGTTATCGTTAAAAAACAGATCGTCCATAATTATAATAAGCCGGAATGAAGGGTACCCGGGCTAAAATCCTTTCTGTGAATTTGCCGTATATAGGCATATAAGCAAAATACCGAATATATTTTACCTTATGTTCATAAAAATCTCAATAGCCTTTTCTAAAATTCATAAAACCTTAAGTATTTTTACTGAGCAAGGATTTGACATTGTGTTTCGTTTTGTGTAAAATAAGAGCATGAGTGATTCGGGCAGTTGCGGGGCGCTTAAGCAGACGAGAGTCGAACCCGATACGCCTGAAAACAAATATTTTACGCACCTTGTTATGCTTTCAGCCTTGCCATACGTCAGTATGCCTGCGACTTCAAGCTACGCAATGCACGCAAAATATTTGTTTTCAGGTTCTGCGAAGTTTTAAGCGAATTAATTTTTGCTGAAACAAGAAAGAAAGCGGAGAAATGCTGACGCATTTCGAGCATTTCTGACACAGTATCGGTGAAAATTAATCGCGAAAAACCGTATCGGGTTCGATTCTCATCTGCTTATGCGCAACGAGGAAAGTCCGAGCTTCATACAGCAGGATAACGGCTAACGGCCGCCGAGGGTGACCTTAGGGAAAGTGCAACAGAAAGAAACCGCCGTTTTACGGTAAGGATGGAAAGGCGAGGTAAGAGCTCACCGGCGTGCAGGAGACTGTACGGCCATGTAAACCCTATCCGAAGCAACACCGACAGGATAAGGCTTTTTGCCCGTGTCAGCTGGGCACGTAAATCCGAAAGGTGGCTTGAGCCTTTGGGCAACCAAAGGCCTAGACAGATGACTGCCTTCAAAGACAGAACTCGGCTTACAGATTCACTCATTTTATCGCAGCTTTGTCGCAAGGGGTCTGACTTCTTGCGGCTGCGATTTTTATAAATAAAAGGAAAAAGAGGCGAAAGCTTTGATAAAGCAAGTGAAGCTTGTTGAATATTCAAAGACGGTTGATTTGTTTAACTGCCTGACCCATGCCGCAGGTTCGGTGCTGGCGGTTTTCTTTATGATTTTGATGCTGAATAAGGCAAGCGGAGTAAGGCAGATTGTTTCCGCGGTGATTTACGGCATTTCATTTTTTGCGGTTTTTACGGTTTCTGCCGTTTATCACGGGCTGAGAGATCCCGAAAAAAAGTCAAAGGCAAGGCTTGTTGATCATTCGACCGTGCCGCTTTTGATTGCCGGAACGGCTACGCCCTGCGCTATGATTACCCTTTATGAAGTCAGTCCGGGCCGGTGTGTGCTTGTTATGGTTCTCGGTTGGTTTTGTTTCTTTTTCGGCCTTTTTTCGAAGCTGTTTTTCTTTGAAAAGCTGAAAGCCGTGACGATGGCTGTCTATATCATTTCAGGTGCTGTCATGCTTTTGAGTGTGGTTCCGATCATTGACAAAATCGACCGTGAAGCGTTTATGGAACTTGTGTACGGCTGTGTGGCTTACCTTGTCGGAGCGATTTTCTGTGCGATCGGAAAAAAGAAACCGTATTGTCATATTGTTTTTCATGTTTTTGTTTTGACGGGAGCGGTTATTCATTTTTATGTTATATATCAATATGTGCTATGAAATCCGATAAGGATGAAAGCGTGATCGGCAACACCTATGCTGATTACGCTTTTTGTGAATTTAACAATAAACCTGTCAAAAAATGTTGATTTGCCTTGTCGGATATGGTAGACTGATAAAAAAATCAATGTGAGGTGCTTTTATGTCTGTCGAATACAAGGCCTTTATATCATGTTGCTGTCAGCCGGCGGATCGCAGTGCGGCGGCTGAGATACATCGTCTTCTTGAAAACTATCCCGTTGCTTATGAAATGAAAAACATGGGCAAGCAAATGGGCAAAATCTACCTTGAGACTGCAAAGCCCGGTGTTTCCTCCGAACCGTCTGAGGATACCCGTACGGCACTTGAACATTCAGAGTATCTGATTGTCATTTGTTCCGAAAGTGCAAAAGAGTCGGACAAGACAATGAACGAGCTTGAATACTTTCTCAAAACACATACGGCAGACAAGGTGATTCCGGTTATCATTGACGGAGAACCGGAGAATGTGATTCCCGAAAGAATTATGAACGAAAAAATGGTCCTTTGCGACTGGCAGGTTTCCAAGGAAACAGCCGTCGGTATTGAACTGCGGAAGATTGCCGCTGTTTTGCTCGGATGTTCCCACGAAAAACCGGAGAAGAAGCCTGAAAAACTGAAGAAGTATTTTGGTCTTTTTGTGTTTTGTGTCGTTTTTCTTGCTTTCCTTGCCGGTGCGGTATATCTGATCGTGTCGCTGGTTCAGAAAAAGCCGAATATCGGCATGGTCAATCCTCAAACGGAATATCTCGTTTCACAGTCGCTCGAGTCAAGTGTGAACGGAGACAGAGTGAAGGCGGCTGCGTTGGCGCTTGAAGCTGTCGGAACACAGGACGCAAACGGTTCTTATAATTCGGATATCGTACTCGCATTGACAAAAGCGGTTATGCCGTATACCGGCGGAAACGAAGATTTTTCACCGAAGATGACCTATACTTCAAACAAAAGCAAGGTTGATGATTTTGAATTCAGCCGTGATTCTGAATATTTATATACCATCGACCGCAAATGTAATCTTACGATTTATGAAACCGAAAGCGGGATAGAGCTGGTTTCTGTCCCATTGAATAACGTGACAGAAACCGGCGGTATCTATTCGTTCACGGTTTTGCCGGACAATTCTGTAGCGATTCAGTATTACAGTGTTTTGTATTGTTACGGCATTGACGGTCGGGAAAGATGGACGATGGAGGATGTGTACACTTGCTTATATGCCGAAAATGCTGACAAGCTGATTGTTATGACGGTCGACGACAATAAGGCTCTGAACGTAGTCGATTACAGCACCGGAAAGATAAAAAAGAAGATTACGCTTCCCGACACGGTGTGTGGTTATACTGTGTTGGCGGACGGAAACGCAAACGGAAATAATGTTTTGTTGGTAAGCAAAGGAATTCCTTTGAATGAAGATTCCGATCCGTATTACGCTTGTTATCTT
>JBJFHV010000537.1:0-4828 GCA_051894015.1 Acutalibacteraceae bacterium
CCATGGATTTTTTGACGGTGTTCGGAATGTCGTGAAGCTTGAGGTCAAGGAAAATCTTGTGACCTCTTTTTTTGATTTCTCTGACGATGTCGGGACCTGCCGAATAAAACAGCTCCATGCCGATTTTGACATACGGCTTTTCCTCGGTGAAACGGTCAAGGAATTTCATACATTCGTCCTTGCCGTTAAAGTCGCAGGCAATAATTACGTCCTTACCCATTGTGTGCTCCTCCTATAATTTCTTTGAGTGAATTGATGTTATATTTTTCCATCGCCGCCGGAAGTGTTTCGATAATATCCCGGCAAGCGTAGGGATTGATAAGATTGGCCGCGCCGACCTGTACGGCGGAGGCTCCGGCAAGCATCATTTCTATGACGTCCTCGGCACTTGACACGCCGCCCATGCCGATAATCGGGATGTTGACCTTTTCATAGACCTGATACACCATGCGAAGCGCTACAGGGAAAATTGCCTTTCCCGAAAAGCCGCCCATTTTGTTTGCGACAACGGGCTTTTTTGTCTTGAGGTCGATTCTCATGCCTAAAAGCGTGTTAATCAGGCTCAATCCGTCCGCTCCTGCTTCTTCACAGGCACAGGCGATCTCCGTGATGTCCGTTACATTCGGCGAAAGCTTGATATAGACAGGCTTCTTCGTAACAGCTTTGACCGCCTTTGTGACCTCGAAAGCCGAATCCGGGCAGACGCCGAAGCTCATGCCGCCGCCGTGAACATTCGGACAGCTGATATTGACTTCCAGTATGCCGACCTGTTCTTCCTTGTCGAGCTTTTCACAGCAGGTCACATATTCGTCAAGCGAAAATCCGCTGACGTTTGCGATAACGGGCTTGTGAAAGCATTTTTTCAGCTTCGGGAGCTCCTCGGCGATGACTTTTTCAACACCCGGGTTCTGAAGTCCGACGGAGTTGATCATGCCGCTTTCACATTCGGCGATTCTCGGCGTAGGGTTGCCGAAACGGGGATCTCTTGTTGTGCCCTTAAAGGAGAATGAGCCGAGAACGTTGATGTCGTAAAGCTCGGCGAATTCATAGCCGAAGCCGAACGTGCCCGAGGCGGGAATAACGGGATTGTCAAGCGTAAGTCCGCTTAAATTGACGCTAAGGTCTACCATATGATCTCCTCCTTTACGAGTACGGGACCGTCTTTGCAGATTCGTTTGTTCCCGTATTTGGTTTTGCACGAGCAGCCCATGCAAGCACCGAAGCCGCAGCCCATTCTTTCCTCAAAGCTGAGCTGACCGCTTGTAACACTCTTATTGTAAACAGCCTTGAGCATCGGCTCGGGACCGCAGGTGTAAAAGTAGGTGTAGTCGATGTCGTCCATAGCGTCCGTGACAAAGCCTTTGATGCCCTTTGAGCCGTCGGCGGTTGTAACAAGCACCTTTGCACCGAGTGTCTTGAACTCTTCTTCGTAAAAGACCTCGCTTTCGGTGTTGAAGCCGAGAATGACCGTAACATCCTTTCCCTCAGCGATCAGCTTTTTTGCAAGCATATACATCGGGGGGACACCGACGCCACCACCTAAAAGAAGCGGTCTTTCTCCGCTGACTTCGGTGTCGTAGCCGTTGCCAAGCCCCGTCAGCACGTCTAATTGAGTACCGCTTGTAAGAACCGACATATACTCCGTACCCTTTCCGACAACCTTATAGATCAACCGAAGTGTACCGTTTTCGCAGTCGCAGACGGAAATCGGGCGGCGCAAAAAGAAGCCGTCAAGCTGAATGTTGACAAACTGCCCGGGAGCGGTAATATCCGAGGTGTCGCCCGAAAGCGTCATTTCATATACCGACGACACTATTTTTCGGTTTTCGGCGACCGTAAAAATACCTTGCTTCATTTTCTTTCTCCTTTCTCAAATCAATTCTTATAGGCGAACTTACCGCCGCAGAAAGTGAATTTGCATTTTCCGAAGACCTTTTCGCCCTCGAAGATGCTTGATTTTCCCATCGACAGAAATTCGTCGGGGTTGACTGTATATCTCTCATTCAAGTCGAAAGCGGTAAGCTCGGCTTTTTCACCCTCTTTGATTTCGCTTCCGATACCGAAACGCTTTTTGGCGTTGCCGTTCAGAAGTTCCACAAGCTTTTCAAGGCTGATAATGCCCGTTTGGACTAATTTTGTGTAGCAGACCGAAAAAGCCGTTTCCAACCCGACAACGCCGAACAAGCTATTTTCGAGTCCGCGGCTTTTCTCTTCCTTACTGTGCGGCGCATGATCGGTCGCAATCATATCAATCGTTCCGTCAAGAATTCCGTTAAGAAGGGCAAGCCTGTCCTCTTCGCTTCGGATTGGCGGATTCATCTTGAACCGTCCGTCCTCTTTCAGCATCATGTCGTTCATGACAAGATAATGCGGACCGGTCTCACAGGTGATGTCCACACCGTCTTTTTTTGCCTGTCGGATCAGCTCCACGCTTTCTTTTGTTGAAATGTGGCAGACATGATACGGACAACCGGTCTTTTTGACAAGCTCAATATCACGTTTGATCGGCTTCCATTCGCTTTCCGAGCAGATCCCCTTGTGACCGTGCAGTCTTGCATATTCGCCGTCGTGGATATAGCCGCCGAAAAGCAGGCTGTTATCCTCGCAGTGGGCGGCAAGGATTTTTCCCGTCTTTTTGATTTCGCACATCGCTTTTTTCATCATTTCTTCACTCTGTACACCGCGTCCGTCGTCGGAAAAACCGATAACATCGGGCGCCAGAGCGGCAATATCCGAAAGCTCCTCGCCTTTTTCGCCTTTCGTGATCGTACCGTAAGGATAGACGTTTATCGCAGCGTCCTTTTCGATTGCGTCAAGCTGAAGCTTCAGGTTTTCCGCACTGTCGGGACAGGGAGAAAGATTCGGCATCGTGCAGACGTTCGTATACCCACCCGCGGCGGCGGCAAGACTTCCGCTTGCAATCGTCTCTTTATAACAAAAACCCGGCTGACGAAAATGCACATGCACGTCCGTAAAGCCGGGAAAAACAGTCATACCTGAACAATCGATCATTTCAGCGTCGGGTGAAACAATATCCTTGCCGATTCGGGAAATAAGAGAGCCGCTTATTAAAATATCGGTATCAATGAATTTACCGTCGATATAAGCTCTTGCATTTTTCAACAGGTATTTCATAGCTTCTTCCTCCGCAAAAAAGACATAAAAAAAGCCGCTCTGACGGCGGACACAGCAACACGGCAGGCTCTTTCCGCCCGCATTTTTTCATGTTACCTTAAGGTATCTCGTACCGTCTTAAAGATAAGCATTTTTTATTTTTAAGAGTATACCACAAACCGCTTCACAAAGTCAACCGAACGGTAAAAAAATTTACATATTTCACGGTAACATAGCGACAAACAAAATTTCTCACCCCCTCACCTTCCTATGGCTTATCATTTACAGACTTTCCGGCACGAAAAAAGCCGCTCCGCAGGGAACAGCTTTTTGCTATTCAGTTGTCCGGCGCGACTACAATTACGAATGGAATCGCCGCCTTGAATCATTTTATAGTCTTACATCAGCTCGCTGACAAGCTCGCTGAATTCCGCAGGATTTTCAACCGTCTTTCCGCCGATCAGACAGCCTTGCGCATAGAGGATCTTCGTGTACTTTTTCACCTTTTCCTTGTCCGTTTCAAAAAGCTCTTTCAGCTTTCCGGCAATCGGATGATCACGGTTGATTTCCAGTGCAATCTTCGCTTTCATGCCGTTTGAGTTCGGCATGGAGGCAAGTACCTTTTCCATCTCAAGCGAAAGCATACCTTCGCTGGTCAGGCAGACGGGATAATTTTTCAACTTGTTGGTGAATACAACCTCGCTGACGCTGTCTCCGAGCGTTTCTTTCATAAAATCACGAAGCTCTTTTGTATCCTCGTTTTCCTTTTTCAGCTCTTCCTTTTCCTCCTCAGTGTCAAGGTCAAGCTTGTCGGCGCAGATGTTCATGAACTGCTTTCCGTCATACTCATGAAGCATCTGAAGCGCAAATTCGTCCACATCGTCGGTGCAGTAAAGGATCTCAAAGCCCTTTTCCTTTACGGCGTCCGCCTGAGGAAGCATATCAATCTTGTCGTTCGTCTCGCCGCAGGCAAAGTAAATCGACTTCTGCTCCTCTTTCATTCTTGAAACATATTCTTTCAGCGTGACAAGCTTCTTTTCGCTTGACGACCAGAACAAAAGAAGATCCTGTAAAACGTCCTTGTTCATGCCGTAGTCGGCGTAAACACCGTATTTGAGCTGAAGACCGAACGCCTTATAGAACGTTTCGTAGTCCTCACGCTTATTCTTCAGCATTTTTTCAAGCTCAGACTTGATCTTCTTTTCAAGGTTCTTGGCAATAATCTTGAGGATATGATCCTGCTGAAGCGTTTCTCTCGAAATGTTCAGCGACAGGTCGGCAGAGTCAACAAGGCCCTTGACAAAGCTGAAATAATCAGGAAGCAGATCAGCGCACTTGTCCATAATCAGAACACCGTTTGAATAAAGCTGCAAGCCTTTCTCGTAGCTCTTTGTGTAATAATCAAACGGAGCGTGCGACGGAACATACAGCAAAGCGTCGTAGGTTACCTGACCCTCTGTCTTGGAATGAACGGTCAGAAGCGGCTTTTCAAAGTCATAAAACTTCGACTTGTAAAACTCTTCATATTCCTCTTCGGTGATTTCGTTCTTGTTCTTTCTCCAGATCGGCACCATGCTGTTGAGCTGAGTCGGCGTGACAACGGTTTCGTATTCGTCCTCGCTGCCCTCTTTGAGCTTCGATTCAGTCATATCCATCATAATCGGATAGCGGATATAATCGGAATACTTCTGAACGATATCCTGCAGTGTGTACT
>JBJFHV010000538.1:0-4804 GCA_051894015.1 Acutalibacteraceae bacterium
AGGATGACCGTTTCGGTTTTGAAGAGACGGTGTATCTGCTCTTGTTTTCCAGGCTGCCTGACAAAAAAGAGCTTTCCCGTTTCAGTCAGACCTTGGGTGAATACCGCAGCTTACCGCCGTCATTCGTCAGAGACATGATTTTAAAGGCTCCGGGCAAGGACATGATGAACATACTGTCGAGAAGCGTGCTTGCGCTTTACGCCTACGATGATAATCCGGATGATATCTCGGTCGAAAACGTTTTACGTCAGAGTTTACAGCTGATTGCCGTGTTGCCGATGCTTTCCGCTTACGGTTATCATTCGTTCCGCCATTACCATCAGGGCGACAGCCTGTTTATCCATAACCCGAGACCGGAATTGTCAACCGCCGAAAACTTTTTGCATATTCTGCGTGAGGACGGCAAGTTTACGCACTCTGAAGCGAAAATGCTTGATCTTGCCATGGTGCTTCACGCTGAGCACGGCGGCGGCAACAACTCGACCTTTACGACGCACGTTGTCACCTCGTCGGGTACGGACACCTATTCGGCGATTGCTTCCGCTTTGGGCTCACTGAAAGGACCGAGGCACGGCGGTGCGAACATCAAGGTCGTCAAGATGTTCGACGACATGAAGCAAAGCATCAACACAAAAGATGAGGGTGAGGTTAAGGATTACCTTGTACGGATTCTCAATAAGGAAGCGTTTGACCGCGCCGGGCTGATTTACGGAATGGGTCATGCGGTGTATTCTCTTTCCGATCCGAGAGCGGATATTCTGATGAAGTGTGCAAAGAATCTGGCTTATGAAAAAGGCTTCGAGCAGGAATATGCGCTTTATGAAACCGTGGCAAGAATTGCGCCCGAGATTATCGCCGAAAAGCGCAAGATGTACAAGGGTGTCAGTGCCAACGTGGACTTTTATTCCGGGCTTATCTACCGTATGCTTGAATTACCGTATGAGCTTTACACGCCGCTGTTTGCGATGGCAAGAATTGCCGGTTGGAGCGCACATCGTATCGAGGAGATTCAGAACAACGGAAAGATTATCCGCCCTGCGTATATCAACGTGAAAGAACACGAGCCGTATTTGCCGCTTGAAGAACGATAAATGGCAGTGAATAATGAATAATCGCGGTCGTGGGGCGGATTGTTCCGCCGGAATTACTCTGACCGCGCAGGAGCTTTCCGGGAAACGGAAAACCGGTAGATTTTATGCGCCCTTGTGCGGGTGCAAACTTTCTTAACCTTTCACTATTATAGATTTATCCGGGACTCACTTGTGTGAATCCCGGATTTTTTCTTTGTATTATGTTTTATTCAAACAACGGAGTAGAGAAGTATCGCTCTGCTGTGTCGGGCAGTATCGTGACAACCGTTTTGCCCTTGCCGAGCTTTTTCGCAAGCTTTAATGCTGCCGCAACGTTCGTTCCGCTGCTGATGCCGCACATGATACCCTCTTTTGAGGCTAAAAGCCTTGAGGTCTCCAAGGCCTCCTCGTCCTTGATGATGCAGACATCATCAAAAATGTCCTGATTCAGAATTGCCGGAATCAGTCCGTCCCCGATGCCCATTTGTACATGCGTACCGATGGAGCCGCCGGACAGAATCGCCGCATTCTCAGGCTCAACCGCCCAGATTGTGATATCAGGGTTCGCTTTTTTGAGCACTTCACCGATTCCTGTAATCGTGCCGCCTGTGCCGATGCCGGAACAGAAGCCGTCGATCGGACCGTCCACCTGCGAAAGGATTTCTTTGCCGGTTGCAATTCGCTGAATCTCGGGGTTTGCCGGGTTTTCGAACTGTTGCGGAACAAAAACATTCGGGTCTTCCGACTTGATTTTCATGGCAAGTGCAACGCAGTCTTCAATACAGCGACCGATGTTGCCGTCGTCATGAACGAGCAGAACCTCGGCACCGTAATGCGTAACCAGCTTGCGTCGTTCTTCGCTGACGGAATCGGGCATAATGATTCTGACTTTGTACCCTCTGACTGCGCCGACAAGAGCCAGCCCGATGCCCTGATTGCCGCTTGTTGGCTCAACAATGACGGTGTCTTTGTTGAGAAGTCCTTTTTCTTCCGCGTCACGGATCATGTTGAACGCGGTACGGGTCTTGATGGAACCGCCGACATTCAGTCCTTCGAATTTAACGAGTATCTGCGCATCGTCAGGGCCTGCCATGCGGTTAAGCCGAATAATAGGCGTGTTGCCGATTGCGTCTAAAATCGTATTATATATCATCTCTAAAACCTCAAAAAACGAATTTCATCAATCATACCATAATATGGAAATTTTTGCAAGATTGATACAGAAAGGTTTGTCGCATGGCGACACCAATGCCGGGTGTCACTTTACTTGACTTTACAAGAAGAATATATTATAATTTTAATATAAGATGTGAAAGGAGAACCGATATGCTGATCAAAATTCTTTTTACCGCTCTGATGGTTCTTTGTACCGTCGTCGGTGTTGTTCTGGTTCACTTTCTTCCGGTTGAAAGCAAGAGCTTAAAATGGAACCTGAACGCAAGATCGAACTGCTATCACATTCTGTTGGCTATAGATTTTGTCATGATCGGTCTCAGCTGTTACCTTTTCGGGCAGGACGGGGAAGTATCGGATGAGCATTTCGCTCTTGAGATCGGTGCGCTGATCGCTATTTCTCTTGCCATCTTTCTCTCTGACCGGTATGCTGTCAAAAAGCGGATAAAGCCGTATATCCAAAAGCACCCGGAGGAGTACAAAGAATATGACGAACAAAATGTCGGCAGAGGCAGATTTGATGAAGGTATTTTTGATGCGCTTTTTTCTTCAATGCTTCTGTCCGCGGCTTTGTGGTTCTATTGGATATTTTTCTGGATGATCGAACCGATTTGATTTTTACTTCGATGCCGCACGGATCCGGTTGGACAATCAGTCGGCAATGACACCAACGAAATAAGGAACGCCCGAATGAGCGTTCCTTATTTCTCTATATAGATTTTCCTCCCTGAAGGTTAAACCTCGTTCGTTGCCACAATATCTACGCCTGTGTCGCAGATATTGCAGATAATGACATCGCCGATTTTAATCGGTGCGTCAACAACCTCATTGTTGATGACCTTCATGCAGTCGAACATCTTTCCCTTCGGAATCGGCGCGCTCGTCTTGACGGGTACGACGGGAAGCTTGCCGCCGTTGACCTTGACGGTCGAGGTCAGCATTCTGACAGGATTCGTACATTCGTCAATGGCATATTTCTTTCCTCTCGGGCACGTGTTGCCCGTAACGGAAAGCACTTCGCCGTTTTCACCGAGTTCAACGCTGAGCGGACAGCCGAGCGGACAGGATACGCAAACTAATTCTTTTTTCATATCTTTATGCCTCCACCTTCACGATAATATCCTGCTTGTCGAGTTCTTTGATATCTTCAAGCTTAATCGGCACACTTTCCATTTCACCGGGGGCAAGCTTTTTCTTTTTCTTGGAGTACAGCACCTTGTCTCCGGCGGTGACAACGATTTTGGCGTTCTTGAAAATATCGGTCACACGGAAGTAAATTTTCACGTCGCCGTCGGTTGTGCAGTTGATGTTCTGCGGTACGACGTAGCGGACGCCGTTTTGCGCCTTGACGTGAATGCATTTTCCGCTGCGGCTTCTTGATTTGGATTTGCTCTGTATGTATTTCGCCGCACCCTCACCTGCGATCTGGCTTTCCTGCGTGACGTAGTCAACAAGGTCATGCACCTGAAGTACGTTACCGCAGGCGAAAACGCCGGGACGGCTTGTCTGACGGTATTCGTCAACGATGGCGCCGTTGGTGACGGGGTCAATGATGATGCCGGCCATTCTGGTAAGCTCGTTTTCAGGAATCAGACCGACGGAAAGCAGGAGCGTATCACATTCGATGTACTGCTCCGTGCCCGGAATCGGCTTCCTGTGCTCGTCAACGTTGGCAATCGTGACACCCTCAAGACGTTCGATGCCGTGCGTTTTAATGACAGTGCACGAAAGCTTGAGCGGAATGCCGAGGTCGTCAAGACACTGCACGATATTACGGGTCAGACCGCCCGAATACGGCATCAGCTCGCAGACCATCTCAACCTTTGCTCCCTCAAGGGTCATACGTCTTGCCATGATAAGGCCGATATCGCCCGAGCCTAAAATGACAATCTTTTTGCCGGGCATATAGCCGTCGATGTTGACATACTTTTGTGCGGTTCCGGCGGTCATGATGCCCGAAGCACGGGAACCGGGAATATCAAGCGCACCTCTCGGTCTTTCACGGCAGCCCATGGCAAGAATGATTGCCGTAGCGTTAATTTCGATCAGTCCGTCGCTGTTGTTCGTTGCGACAACAACGTTGCCGGGCAGAATATCAATGACCATGGTATCGACTTTTACGTCGATATCGGTCTTTTCAACCTGTTCAATAAAGCGGTGTGCATATTCGGGGCCGGAAAGCTCCTCGCCGAAATAGTGAAGTCCGAAGCCCGTATGAATACACTGCTCGAGAATACCGCCTAAGGTTTCCGCTCTTTCAAGAATAATAATTTTTTCAACGCCGCATTCTCTGGCCTTGAGTGCGGCGGCCATTCCGGCGGGGCCTCCGCCGATTACTGCAAGATCATATTTAAGCATCGAACCCACCTCACTTTGTCTTATTGAAAACAATCTTCGAACGGTTGCCGAACTTGGTTACCTGATTCATCGGGATATCAAGTTCGCGGGAAAGAATTTCAACGACCTTTGAGCCGCAGAAGCCGCCCTGGCATCTTCCCATGCCCGCTCTTGTTCTTCTTTTTACACCGTCCACGTCTCTGGCTCCGCAGGGGGCCTTGATG
>JBJFHV010000539.1:0-4802 GCA_051894015.1 Acutalibacteraceae bacterium
ATAGCTTTATTATGCGCAGATTACCATCTGAAATGTGCAAATGCCTTGTTTGCCTCTGCCATCTTGTGAGTATCTTCGCGCTTCTTGAATGCGGAACCTGTTGAGTTAACCGCATCGATGATTTCGTTGGCAAGTCTTTCCTTCATGGTTCTTTCCGAACGCTGACGGCTGTAAAGAGTGATCCAACGAAGACCGAGGGTCTGACGTCTTTCGGGACGAACCTCGATGGGTACCTGGTAGGTTGAACCGCCGACACGGCGAGCCTTAACCTCCAGAACAGGCATTACGTTTTCCATTGCGGCTTCGAAAACCTCAAGGGGATCCTTGCCTGTCTTTTCTTTGATGATATCGAAAGCATCGTATACAATTTTCTGAGCGACACCCTTTTTACCATCATACATAACACTGTTGATAAGGCGTGTTACGAGTTTTGAATTGTAAAGCGGATCGGGCAAAACATCACGTTTTGCAATCTGGCCTCTTCTTGGCACTGCGCTTCCCTCCTTCATAATAATGATATCATAGGTACTCGAGTGACAAATTCCCGTCGGCACCAATATAAGAGGCATATATCCGAATATATATACACTCTCACATCAGAGACAGCGTAAAAGCTGTCTGCCTGCAAGAAGATTTGTCGATTCATTTCCGCATTTTGCGGCTTCAAGACTTAAAGCAAGTCTTACTTTTTGGCAGCCTTCGGACGCTTTGCACCGTACTTGGAACGGGCCTGCATTCTTCCGTTAACGCCCTGGGTATCGAGTGTGCCGCGGACGATGTGGTAACGAACACCGGGAAGATCCTTAACTCTGCCGCCACGGATGAGAACAACACTGTGCTCCTGAAGGTTATGACCTACGCCGGGAATGTAAGCGGAAACTTCGATTCCGTTGGTAAGACGTACTCTGGCAATTTTACGAAGAGCTGAGTTCGGCTTTTTCGGTGTAGCAGTCTTAACCGCCGTGCAAACGCCGCGCTTTTGGGGAGAATCATGATCGGTCATGATGTTCTTCTGAGAGTTGAGTCCCTTAAGAAGAGCGGGAGCCTTCGGCTTTTTGGTGAGTGTTTCTCTGCCGTTTCTGACTAATTGGTTAAAGGTAGGCAAATACAGCATCTCCTTTCTTAAAAATTTGTTGCAGACTAAACCGCATACCTTGGTATGATACACTATTTTCCCCGTTTTGTCAACCTTTTTGCGCTGATTGTGAAGCTTCGGCTGTTTTCACAGCAACAAAAGTCGGCTTTTGGGATATTTTGTGCAAAAAGCACCCGGATAAACGCTTCTTGCCCACATTTTCTTGATTGACAAAGGAAAAGCCGCCCGAAAAGAATCAGACGGCTTAGTAAATAAGCGGTTATTCGGCGGGCGTCGCTTCTCCCGCATCTCTCGGGTTTCCCCTGTCATACCATCGGCGTGTGGTCGCAACGAAATTTACCACCTCGAATAACCTACTTCTTATCCTATGGTTTTATTATTATGCTTCCATGTAGCTTTCTTCGCTGTCCTCGCCTGCTTTTTTATACTCAACATCGCTGTAGCACTTCATACCCGTACCGGACGGAAGAAGCTTACCGATGATGACGTTCTCCTTCAGACCGAGAAGCGGGTCGACCTTGCCCTTGATGGCGGCGTCGGTAAGAACTCTCGTGGTCTCCTGGAAGGAGGCGGCGGAAAGGAACGAATCCGTTGCAAGAGAAGCCTTGGTGATACCCATGAGAACCGGTGAGCAGGTTGCGGGCGCAAGCTCGGTTCCGAGTTCCTCTGCCTTGGCGGCAAGCTCTTTGTTGACCTTTGCAAACTCGAGCTTGTCAACAAGCGAGCCGGGCAGGAAGCTTGTATCGCCTGCGTCCTCGATCTTGACCTTTCTCATCATCTGACGGGCGATAACCTCGATATGCTTATCGTTGATATCAACACCCTGGGTACGGTACGTACACTGTACCTGACTGATCAGATAATCGTGAACGGCGCTGACGCCGAGAACGTTGAGAATGTCCCGAAGATCGGTTGAACCCTCGGTAAGAAGGTCGCCCTTCTTGACGTGAGCGCCGGCTTCGACTCTTCTTCTTGCACCGAAAGCGAGAAGATATTCTTTTCTTTCGCCGGTGTCGCCGGTTACTACGATATGGTCGTTACCCTTGACCTTTTCGATCGTAACGTCACCCTCGATTTCGCTGATGATCGCGAGAGTCTTGGGCTTTCTTGCTTCGAAAAGCTCTTCAACACGGGGAAGACCCTGTGTGATATCCGAACCGGAAGCAACACCGCCGGTATGGAAGGTTCTCATCGTAAGCTGTGTACCCGGTTCACCAATCGACTGAGCGGCGATAATACCGACCGCTTCACCGACGGTAACGGGCTTGCCGGTGGCAAGGTTCGATCCGTAGCACTTGATGCAGGCGCCGTGGCTTGAATTACAGGTAAGAAGCGAACGGATCGTAATTCTGCGGATTTTTTCCGCCTCTTCCTTGGAAGCACCGGCGGCAAGAGCAGCTTCGGACTTCTTGGTCAGATAGGCGTCAACCTTGTTGGCGTCTTCCTCGCTCATCATGTGATCGTTGCTCATGATCACCTCGCCGGTTTCTTCATCAACGAGATCATTGAGCAGGAAACGGCCTCTGAGTCTTTCGGTAAGCGGCTCAAGAATACGGTTGCCGTCCATGATGTCGTAAACCTCAAGACCTTCTGTACAGCCGCAGTCCTCCTCACGAATGATAACTTCCTGAGAAACGTCGACAAGACGTCTTGTCAGGTAACCCGAGTCAGCGGTACGAAGAGCGGTATCGGCAAGACCCTTTCTTGCACCACGGGAGGAAATGAAGTATTCTTGTACGTTGAGTCCTTCACGGTAGTTTGCTCGGATGGGAACCTCGATGGTCTTACCGGCTGTGTTTGCGATAAGACCGCGCATTCCGGCAAGCTGACGAAGCTGGCTTTCCGAACCACGGGCACCGGAGTCGAGCATCATATAAATCGGATTGAATTTGTCAAAGTTCGTGGTGAGAGCCTGCGCAACACGGCTTGTGCACTGGTCCCATGCCTCGATAACTCTCTTCGAGCGGTCGGTGTTGCTGAGAAGTCCTCTTGAATATTTTCGGTTGACCTCGTCAACGGTGGCTTCCGTTTCAGCAAGAATGTCTTTCTTGGCCTCGGGGATCGTTGCGTCACAAACGGCAACCGTGATACCGCTTCGGGTCGAGAATTTGTAGCCCTGATTCTTGATATCGTCAAGAACAGCGGAAGCCTTGGCCGTTCCGTGAACACGGATACAGCGGTCAACGATCTTTCCGAGAAGCTTTTTATTAACCAGTCCCTCAACCTCAAGACGGAAGAGATTTTCGGGGTCGCTTCTGTCGATAAAGCCGAGATCCTGCGGAATCGGATTGTTGAAGATAATCTTACCGAGTGTGGTTTCGATGATCTTGGAAACCGGCTTTCCGTCGATTTCCTTGGTCATTCTAACTTTGATAAGGGCGTGAAGGTCGATGACCTTTTCATCATAAGCCATCTGAGCCTCGTTGACGTCGCTGAAGGCTTTGCCCTCACCTTTTGCGCCCGGCATAACGAGCGTCAGATAGTAGGAGCCGAGAACCATGTCCTGTGTCGGAACGGTAACGGGCTTTCCGTCTGACGGCTTAAGCAGGTTGCCGGAGGACAGCATCAGGAAACGGGCTTCTGCCTGTGCTTCGGCGGAAAGAGGAACGTGAACAGCCATCTGGTCGCCGTCGAAGTCGGCGTTGAAAGCGGTACATACAAGCGGATGAAGCTTGATTGCCTTACCTTCAACCAGTACCGGCTCGAAAGCCTGAATACCGAGTCTGTGAAGCGTCGGAGCACGGTTGAGCATAACCGGGTGATCCTTGATAACGGTTTCGAGTGCGTCCCAGACCTCGGGATCTCTTCTTTCAACAGCCTTTTTGGCGGTTTTGATGTTGGTTTTCTGGGTGCCGTTGTTCTTGTCGCCGCTGATGTCAATGAGTCTCTTCATAACGAAGGGCTTGAACAGCTCAAGAGCCATTTCTTTCGGAAGACCGCACTGATAAATTTTCAGCTGAGGACCGACAACGATAACCGAACGGCCGGAATAGTCAACACGCTTACCGAGAAGGTTCTGTCTAAAGCGTCCCTGCTTACCTTTGAGCATATCCGAAAGGGACTTGAGCGGTCTGTTGTTCGGTCCTGTTACCGGGCGGCCTCTTCTTCCGTTGTCAATCAGGGCGTCAACGGATTCCTGAAGCATTCTTTTTTCGTTTCTGATGATGATACTCGGAGCGCCAAGCTCAATGAGCTTTTTGAGTCTGTTGTTACGGTTGATAACACGGCGGTACAGGTCATTCAGGTCGCTTGTTGCAAAACGTCCGCCGTCAAGCTGTACCATCGGACGGATATCCGGCGGAATAACCGGAACCACGTCAAGAATCATCCATTCGGGGCGGTTGCCGGAGTTTTTGAAGGCCTCGACAACTTCAAGACGCTTGAGGATTCTTGCGGATTTCTGACCCTTGGCTTCGGAAAGCTCCGAACGAAGCTCGGCGTCAAGCTCTTCAAGGTCAATTTCCGAAAGAAGCTCTTTAATCGCTTCCGCGCCCATGCCGACACGAAATTCTGTATCGTCAAAGTTATATTCCTTGATTTCTTCGAGTCTCTTGTCGTCGATTACGTCGCACTTGTTGACCTCGGTGACCGAACCCGGATTGATAACAACGTAAGCCGAGAAATACAGGACTCTTTCAAGATCCTTCGGGGACATATCAAGCATCAGGCCGATACGTGAAGGAAGTGACTTAAGATACCAAATGTG
>JBJFHV010000540.1:0-4798 GCA_051894015.1 Acutalibacteraceae bacterium
AGAACTTCCCGCAGCTTTCCGCGCATATTTCCGATAATCTCTCCCCTGCCGCAACGATTGCAAAGCACATCAAGGAGCAGGACAAGACCGCCAAGGTCGTGTTCATCGGACCGTGCACGGCAAAAAAAGCCGAAGCGAGAAAGCCGGAAGTCAGACCTTATATCGATGCCGTCATCACCTTTGAGGAGCTTCAGGCACTGTTCGACAGCCGTGACATTGACATCACCGAAATTGAAGAAGAACCGCTTGAGGGCGCTTCCTATTTCGGAAGAATCTTCGGAAGAAGCGGCGGACTTACCGACGCTGTCAGACAGGGCATTTATGAGCACGGAGCCGATTTTGAATATAAGCCGATGACCTGCAACGGCATCGAGGAGTGCCGGACCGCCCTGATGAGAAAAGCGAAGAATGTGCTTCCCGCAAACTTCGTCGAGGGTATGGCGTGCGTGGAAGGCTGTGTCGGCGGTGCCGGCTGTCTGACCCATTCGGACAAAAACCGTGCCGACGTTGACCGCTACGGCAGAGACGCAATGGAAAAAACAAAGTCGATCACCCAGGCGGTGAACGACGCAAAATAAAACAGAAGAAATGGGGCTGTCGCATTTAGCGAAGAGCAAAAAGGAAAAATGCTCAAATCAAAAATCAATTGGTTGCATTTTTCTTTTTTTAACCGTTTTTCACCCACTCGCAGTATCTATATACTTTTTCGGGGTGAAGAAAACGGTTTCTGCATCTAAATGCGAACAGCCCCTTTTTTACGGCAGACGGTTACAGATTCGGAACCGTTCCGCTGATTTTCCCGATTTGCCGGAGGATCTGCATCAACTCCTTCGGTGTTTCCTTACAGCCGTTTTCCAGCCATGTGATGTACATATAAAAGATCGCACCGATGCGATAGTTTTCGTAATAGCTTTTGATTCTGTCGTCCACATCAAAATGCCCTTTCAGCGACATAAAGCTGTCAAACAACACCGATGTCATTCCTGATTTCATCACCGTGAGTCCGATTTTCTTGGTTTCGTCCAGATGTCGGAACAGTGCCAGCGTGTATTCATCGTATGATGAAACCGGCTCGCTTTTCAGTTCATTCAAAAAGCTTTCCGTAATTTCGGATATACAGTCCTTTAAAATATCTTCTTTCGTGCTGAAATTGCGGTACACGGCGTTTCTTGACACGCCTGCCTTCTGCGCAATTTCGGTAATGGATATTTTATCAAACGGCTTTTGCTCCATCAATGACAGAAGCGAAATGAAAATACACTCCTTTGAAAACCGTTTTGCTTCTTCGTTCGATGCGTTTGCCATGTCAAATTCCCCCTGTTTGTTACACCCTGCCCTTTAGCTCTTGCTTTCGGGATGAAAAGTCCGTATAATCATGACGTAACATTTGTTACGTCTATTTTATCACAAAAAGAGAACCAAAACAAGGAGGATTTCAAATATGAAAAAGCTATTATCCGTTATTCTGGCATCGCTCATCTGTCTGAGTGTGTTACCGTTTGGTGCCTTTGCGGCAAACGAAGAAACCGGAGTCTATCCTGTCGAAAACCGGTATTCGCAAAAAGGCAGCCACGAGGTAAGCACGGTTATTTATGACAGCGGTGAAAAAGACTACAAGCATTACAAAATCTGGTATCCGACAGACCTTGAAACAAGCACCGACACCTATCCTGTAATTGTGTATTGCAACGGCACCGGCTGCACTTATGACACAGTTAAAGAGACAATGGAACATTTTACAAGCTGGGGATTTGTCGTTGTCTCAAACGACCATAAGAATTCCGGAAACGGGGACTCCGCTTCGAAAGGTCTTGATTTTCTTTTAAGCCTCAACGAAAACAGCGAAAGCATCTTTTATCAGAAGATCAACACCGAAGCGATCGGCATCAACGGACATTCTCAGGGCGGCTCCGCTACCATCAACGCCACGTCAAACGGAAAATATGAAAACAGCGGAATGTACAAGTCTCTTTGTGCCGTCAGCGCACCGCACAGCGAGCTTGCCGCTTCCGCATGGCAAAAAACTCCGTACGATGTATCGAAGGTTGAAATTCCGTCTTTCCTGATCGGCGGCACAGGTGCGGTTGACGCAGGAACAAAAACATCAAGCGGCATCTGTCCGCTCGGAATGAGTCTGATCACCAATATGAAGGCTATCAACAACGAAAATGTAATCATCGGAAGAATCAAGAACTCCGACCACGGAAACACGCTGATTCTCAGCACGGCTTACATCACCGCTTGGTTTACTTGGACACTCTTAAATGACAGCTTCGCCGGAACAGCTTTTGTGGGTGAGGACGCAGAGATTTTTACAAACGATAAGTGGCAGGACGTCTATAACAAGCAGTCCGAAAATCTTCCGGAAAATCCCGATCCTTATGATCCGGAAGCAGTCGAAGAAACACCGCTTAACAAGCTTGTCGCAAAAATCAGCAAGCTCGTTGTAAAAATCAAAGCCGCCTTTGCCAAAATTGCGGAATTCTTCAAATCACTTTTCCGTTGACTTGAATCCCGGCAGTCCGAAACCGCAACAGAAAACCGCAGAAAGCAAACGGCTTTCTGCGGTGAATTTTTATCTGTACTCCTTGATCGCCTTTTCCAATCTGTCATTCCAGAGCTTTTCAAAAAAGTGAATACTCGCTCCCGACCGCAAACGGCACGAAGCTTCGTTCGCCGCCCCGTAAAAAGCAAGCTTGAACCCGACATCATCACTGAGTTTAACCCTGCGCTTGTACTCGTCAAACAGACCGAACTTATCGCCCCACATATTCCGAAGCTGAAACAGGTCATATTCCCGATCTGCCCACATCGAGTCGAGCGGATCAATAAAACCGTTCACGCGCATTGTTTTCGGGTCAACCATAATATTCATAATGTTCAGGTCTCCGTGAATCAGCACGGGTTCTTCCGGCTCGGCAACCTCTTTACGGAAGATTTCTGCGCCTGTAAGTAGCCGCTCAAGATCCTTTTCGGGATATTTTCCGTCCCGGCAAAGGTCTCTTAGTCCTTTGATTCTCGGCTCAAAAAAGCTTTCAAGATAAAACGCTTTCCAGCTTCCGGCTTCGGGATTCTTCAAAAAGCCGTAACGGTCATTTGTAACGCTGTGCCATTCGAGCATACCGTCAATGACCTGAAAAGCAAAATCCGACTTTCTTTCCTTGGATTTGAAGATAAATTTCGGATTCATGGCGTTTTCGCCCTCGATAAAGCTCATCGCAAGCACCGCCGTTTCTTCGTCCTCGTGGGTAAAATAAACGGTTGGCATTTTCACCGATGTGTACCGGCTCAGCGTTTCAAGCTGCTCGGCTTCTTCGTTTTGCATTCCTTTACGGCGGTAGGCTTTGAGAATGATCTTCTCTCCGCTTTTCGGGAGTGTACCTTTAAACACTCTGCCGTAGCTTCCGCCGCCGACAAATTTTAAGCCGGTTACCGTTTCGCCCATGTTTGCTTTCACTGTTTGCGGCAGCCGTCCAATCAGCTTTGTATTATTCAGTTCAAGAAATTCCATGTTATCGCTCCTTTGCATCTTTGTTTTCTTCGTTACTCTGATTTTAAACCAACAAAAGCTTACCGTTATATCAAAATTCAGTGATTTATGTAAATTTTATTGACGAAGCGTCCGGTTTATCATAAAATCTATGTGAAAGGCGGTGACCGATACGGATAATCTGAAAGAAGCCATTATTGTTTTGCCGAGTGCAAAAACATCAGACGAGCGTGAAAATGCACTGTTCCACACGCCGTACGAAATCGAAAAAGCGTTTTACTCCTCTATCAAAGAGGGTAACGTAACGAAAATGAAAATACAGGCGCAAAAGCTTCTGGAGAGCAAGATCACCGTCGGGAAGATGTCCGACGATAAACTCAGACAAGTTCAATACTGGGCGGTCTGCTGTATCGCCGTGGCGATGCGGTACGCAATAGACGGCGGCGCAAAGGAGCGCACAGCTTACAACTTCGCAGACGAATGCATTTTGAAAATCGACAAAATGAGAAACGAAGAGGAAATTATCGCTTTTCTTTTGAAAAAGAGTGAGGAACTGACCGCAATCGTCAATGAGAGCAAAACCGCCGGCTATCCGTATGCGGTCAAAAAGTGTCTGAACGTAATAGACGCAAGACTTTTTGAAAGACTGAATCTTCGGCTTGTCGCCGAAAGCGTCGGCATGAGTCAGGATCATCTTTCCAAGCTTTTTAAAGCACACATCGGTATGGGAATTCCCGATTATATCAAAAAAGAGCGTCTTTCAGCGGCAAGAGAGATGCTCAGAAGCGGCATGAAAATTTCTCAGGCGGCCTACACAGTCGGCTTCGGCTCGGAAAGCTATTTTATCAAGTGTTATCGGGAAGCTTACGGAAAAACACCGGGTCAGGAAAAAGAAAACTGTCCGTCATAACAAAAAGGAACTGCCGCATTTAGCGCAGAACAGAAAGAAAAAATGCTGAAATACAAAAATGTATGGATGCGTTTTTCTTTTTTACCCGTTTTTCTCCCGCTTGCGGTATCTATATACTTTTTCGGGATGAAGAAAACGGTTTCTGCATCTGAATGCGGCAGTCCCTTCCGTTTTCAGCCGGGATAATTCCGGCTGAATTTTTTATTTTTCAGTAATCATATTGATAAATACTCTGAGAAGTGCTGTCAGAAGCCGCATCAAAAGCACCAGCGGATTCTTCGTCCAGGTGTCCTTGTCAGCGGTTTCAACGGTCTTGAGATCACCGTTATTGTAATCGGTAAAGCGTGCCCGTGAGGATTCCTCAACGGTAAGGCTTCCGCCCGAAGCGAAAAATTCAT
>JBJFHV010000541.1:0-4797 GCA_051894015.1 Acutalibacteraceae bacterium
GATCCGCCGCCATCAAGGTTCAAAGCGTCAACGCAGCCCAAAGCGGGCATTGTCTCGGCAAGCTGACGAAGAGTCTGACCGACTGAGGTCGGGAACTGTCTGCCGTCAACAACAAGCATAACGACAGAACCGTCAGCCTTGATACCGACAGCACATCTGGGCATAAGATCGGTTACAGAGGCTTCGGCCGTAATCTTACCGTCTTCAATCAGAACAACAGGACCGCCGATACATTCTTTAAAATTAGCCTCGGCGTAAGCCTTTGATACTTTTCTTCCGATTTCAGCCGTGCCGTCCTTACGGATTGCGAAATAAGGCCAATTAGGATTGGACGTATAAAGCGTGTTGTTCATTACAAATGTTCCGGTCGGAGCACCGGTCTGCATGTTGTAATAGTCACCGTTGGTACCGGCAACAACATTGACACCGAGTTTTTTCTCGGCGGCAGCAGCCTGCTGTCTGACTGTCTGTAAACCCCATGAGGTTGCATCATAGTTCTTGTATGATGTAACAATGGAAGTGTAGGGATTGCTCAAATCAACTTCAAGGGCATAACCCATCTGCTGACTTGCGCCCGATTGATCGTTGAGGGTAAAATGAGTTTCCGAAACACCCGGAGCAACAACATAATCGGTTTTTGATGTCATGAACGTATTGCTTGCAAGCTTTGACGTATCAAAGTCCATGGCAAACACTGACATCGGAAGAGACGAAAATACCATGATTGCAGCAATAAAACATGCAACAATTTTTGTGATTTTTTTCCGTTTCATCTTGAAAAAACATTCCTTTCGTTATTTTATAATCAAGCCCGAAGGCACGATTCCAAAATCAGCAAACCGTATCCATCATATTGACAACCGTTTTCAGGAAAAGTGAAAATACGGTAAGATACAGTTCAAGAAGCGCTCTTAAAACTGCCCGGAAGCCCGAAATCTGCTGCCATTGAGCGTAAAGAGTCAGATCACCGTCAAGTGTAACACTATCTCCGGCACTGTAGGATGTTCCGCTTCCGTCCTTTGCGGTGTTCCAGCCGACAAAGATATAATTGAAAGCCGGTGCTTCAAAATCACAGTCCTTCAAAACGGCCTTTTTACCGTTTAAAGTGAGTGCCTCGTGGAACATCGTTCCGCTTCCGCCGTTTGTATTATAATAAATTCTGACAGCGTCATCGGAAAGTCCTTTGGTCAGGAAAGCCGTACGTCTTGTCATGAAATCAACAACACCGTCGGTAACGGTCCGGTAATAATCAAGAATCTGAGCCTTGTCCGTTGTCTTATAGCGGTTCCAACGGATTGCGTCCATCAAAGCGGACTTTTCAAGCGAATCAATCAGAGCGTTGATGGAGTCCGTTCTCTCCTGATTCAGTTCTTTCAGGAAAGTGGTTTTCCACTCGGTTTTTACCCTCGCCATAAAGTCGTCATGAAGGCAAAGGGTGTTCAGAACGGTCGGCAGATTGGGAAGCTTCTCCGTGATACCCGTTCTTGTATCCGTAAGATAGTCGTCTCTGGTTGCCCAAAGCTCGGGATTGGTGTTGTCGATCCGATATCCCGAATATTTCTTACCGAAGGAATAGTCAAAATCCCATGCAGGACTTGCGTAAAGCTTGTCCTCTCCCTGCGGCTTGATCAGATAAAAGCTCGTTCTTGCCGCGTCAAGGTTCATCGCAAACTCCTGAAGAAGATACATTCTTGCCCAGGATTCCATATCAATGTATTCGGTATAATGCTTGCCGAGTTCATTGTAGCCTGTTTCGGAATAAACCGCATCTTCAAATTCCTGATAGAACGAACTGATGTATTCGATCTCTGCCTTTGAAGCGTATTCAGGGCTTTTCATCGTGATCGGCTGTCCCTTTTTGGTAACAAAGCCGCTGACCTCGTAGCAATAACGGCTGTACATTTCAAATTCGATCAGATAACCGCCGCTGATATCTGCGGGGTCATTCGGAATTTCGACCCACTTGCGGCTGTCGGCAACATAGCCGGCTTCCTTGCCTCTCGTTCCGGCAAGTTCACACTGCTCAATGTCCACACCGGGGTTCGCTTCTTCATTCAGTTTTTCCATGTCGGTGATATCAACACGGTTCGATCCGACCTCAACGCTTTCGCATACAAGATAGTTGCCTTCGTATACGCCGTTAATGTAAAGATCAATATGCTGAGACTTGGACGAATAAAGAAGTCCGACATCTTCGGCAAGATCATATGTAATCTTATTCCGGATAAGAGAGTGTTCGGCGGCAGAAGCAATCAGACTGAATTTCTTCGCTTTGCCGAGACCGAAAAGATTCGTTTTGCTTTCGAATTTGATGTTATAGGGCTTTTTGTCAAGCATCCAGGTTGAGTTTCCTCTGCCCTTGATGTAGTCAAGCTTCGCGTCATAGGTTTTTACGCCGTTTTCGTAAGCAACAAAGCTGCCTTTTTCTTTATACTCTTTATCGGCATGAATCGCATCGAGTGATCCGCTTTCGGTTTCAATATAAACTGCCGGTATATTGTCCGATTCAAGAACAACGAGCGTGTATTCTTCGGAATCGGCAACAACTTTATGCGTGCCGGCCGAAAAAGCGGAAGTTGTCTCGGAATCCGCAACAGCCTTTCCGTCAACAGTAAGAGAAGAACCGCTGTAACTTACCGTCAGTGCGGAAGTATCGGCGCCGTCGGGCAAAAACAAATAATACTTGCCGTCAACGTCGCTTTTCCACCAGTCGATTTTGCTTTCCTTGTCGCCGAAAGCACTGACCGACACGATTACGGCCTCTTCATCCCGGGCAAAGGCAAATGCACCCGCGAAAGGAAGAAGCATCAAAACGGCCAAAATCACGGCTGTAAGCCTTCTAAACGATTTAGGCATATTTATCACCTCAGTTTACAATTCAGTTAATGTTATCATATCACATTTGGGGATTTGAGTCAACAATTATGAACAATTTTTTAAAATAATATTGCTCTTGTTTTAACATATCATACAAAAGAAAACATTTTCGTCGAAAAAAGCGAATGTCTTTCTGTTTTGTTTGAAAAAGGTAAAAAAACTTCGAAAAATCTCAAAAGGATTTCCGTATCGTTTCCTGTAGGCGATTTTAAAATCTTGCGCCGCATTCCGTGCAAAAAACATCCGGCTTTTCAGCCAAAGCACCGCACTTAACACAAACTTTAAAATCCGACTCCTCTACCCTGCCGTCGTCTCCGATGCGAATCCCGCAGCCGGTGCAAAAAGAAGCACCCGGCTTGATATCCTCACCGCAGTTTGAGCATTTGATGATATATGCTTCATCACTTTCTTTGCCGGATTGTGTTTCTTGAACCTCATCAGGACTTTCCTCTAAATCCGAGATCTTTCCGGAAACAGGTGCCTGATGATTTTCCTCAGTCTGCTTAATTATCAGATCGTCCTCCTCACAGGGGTTCGGTTGAACGGGTGCCGGGGTTGCGCAGCAGGAACAAAAAGTTGCACCGGGTGCAATCGGAGACGAACATTCTTCGCAAATGACGGTCTGTTTCTCCGGCTTTGTTTCCGAGCTGATCGGTTTGCCGCAGCGGGTACAAAATTTTGACCCGGGCAATACAGTATGTCCGCAGAAATTACATTGAAAAGGATTCGCACAGTCAGCGTCATCAGAACGTGTCAGCGGAGAACCGCAGCGGGTACAAAAAGGAGCCTCCTGCACAACAGCACCGCAATTGGTACATTGAACCATACCCCCGAGAGTTCGAAGCTGCTGCTGATAGTCGGCAATTTTTCTTTCGGCTTCTCTTATTGCACAAACCATGTCCGAAAAGTCGGCTTCGCAATCCGAAGAATGAATAGTATAGTACAGCCTTCCGATCTGATAAAAATTATTTTCAATAATCTTATTTTCCTGCTCGATTGCACGATTGATATCGGATGCACCGGACATATTCCGGGACATAGATTGTCCTTTCGATGATAATTTCTTTCCCAGTTCATGAAAGAAAGCCATAAAAAACTCCTCCTTTTTGAATCAAAAAAAACAGGACGCACACTGTACACGTTTTTGATAATCTTTTTTCAATGCTATCATATCCGATGTAAAAAATCAATTGGTTTATCTGTCGGATTTTGCATTATTATAATGAAAAAGGTGCGTTCTTACTGCGATCCATACAAATTGCAGATAGAAAAACGCCTCCGGACGCAAATCCGAAGGCGCATAGAATCAATTAATATTATTTATTGAGATAGGAAAAGAAAGCGTTTACACGTTTGGCAAGTTCTTTCGTGACGCCTGTCATAACCTTTTCGAAACAGGACGGATCATCATTTTCGATAACGCCCGCATTGATAAGAGCCTTTTTCAAATTGTTCTGAGCCTCAATCCATGCCTCGGAATCAATGACGGTTTCGTTTGAAAGCTCCTCTACTCTCTTTATCGCCGTTTCAACCTCTTCAATCTGTTCGGCGGTGAGAGACGATTTATCCGCTTCTTCCCACGCTTTTAAATAGTTCTTGACACGGCGTGTAAGCCGATAACCGTTGAACTGCGGATAGCTTTCGGGGTTCGAATATACATTCTTCATGTTGTTGTCGCAAAGAAGCTGAACGGCAAGCTTGATACAAACATCATCACTTGCAAGCGATTCATGAAGCTGACCGTTGAAATACCATGTGGTATCGGGAAGAAGGCCCGTTGTCGGATCCACCGTTCTGTCGGGTGAAATATGGTTATGGGTCGGGTCATTACAATAGGTTCCCGCCTGAACGTAATCGGCAGGAAGCGTTGAGCCGAGAGGAGCAAAGGTTGCACCCATTGAAGTGGATTCGGCGTCAATA
>JBJFHV010000542.1:0-4789 GCA_051894015.1 Acutalibacteraceae bacterium
GGTAAGCGAAGAGGAGGCTGAGTCAGTCAATTTAACTGAATTTTCCAGCTTTTCCCAGTCCCTTGTTGCAGCGGTGTCAAAAAGCACCAATTCCATGCTGATGATTTGCGGTTGGGTGATTGTATTTTCCACTATTTCTTCCCTTTTAAAAACAGCCGGTCTTTCCGAAGGGTTTTCACTGTTTCTTGATTGTATACTCGAGGTGACAAACGGCTGTTACAAAGCAGTCGGAAATTTCCCCGTGAGTGTTGTTGCCGGAATCATATGCTGGAGCGGCTTTTGTGCTCATTGTCAGATTATGCCGAGCATGATAAAGCTTCGACTCCATTACAAATACTTTGCCACAGGCAGAATAATATGCGGCGCGTTGGCCTGCGTTATTTGCAGCTTACTGATGAACATTTTTTGTCCCGATATTCCGGCGATAAAATTGAACTACGATAATATTAGCGCAAAAAGACCGGAATTTCTTCCGGTCTCCCTGGGGCTTCTTATAATGTGCGCTCTTGTGCTTATCGGCGACAGTGTCCGAATCAAATTGAAAAACCGCAGCGATATTCAGAGAACAGCAGCTATTGAAAAAAGATAAATGTTATGTTATTATAATAAGAGCGGGTTGAGTACCTGCGTCAAAACGATATCGGCGGTGAAATCCATGCAAAAATACTATGACAGAAAAAAGCACGACCCGCGCTGCGAATACTGTATCTATGCGAAAATTCCGAACGACCGGTCCGTCGCTCTTTGCAAATTTGAAGGCGTTGTGACGCTCGACAGCCGATGCAGGCGATATGACTATGATCCGCTGAAAAGAATCCCGAAAAAGCTTCGCATTGATACGGATTTTACGGAAGAAGACTTCAAGCTTTGATCCGTTTATTTGAAGTACATGAAAAGCTGACATTTGATCATGCCGTTATAAAGCTTGCGGCGTTTATCGGCTTTTCTTGAGAAGAACACCTCAAAATCTTCGGACGGGCTGATGATATAATAAGCCCAGCCGTGTTTTCTTACAAACCGTTCTCCCATTATTTTGTATATTCTTTCTGCTTCTTTGAGATCAAGAAGCCTTTCACCGTACGGCGGATTACAGATAACGGTTCCCTTTTCGCTTCTCGGTGCAAAATCTTTTAAGTCTCTTTTTTCAAAGGTAATATACCGGTCAACGCCTGCTCTTTGGGCGTTGGCTTTTGCTATTTCAAGGCAGGCCGAATCAATATCCGAACCGTAAGCAACAAAGGGACTGTCGTGTTTTTCAAGCGAACGCGCCCTTTCACGTTCGGCTTTCCAGATTTCCCCGGAAATATTCGACCAGCGTTCAGCCGAAAAATTGCGGTTTACGCCGGGAGCAATGTTGTTCGCAAGCATGGCGCCCTCAATCAGAATCGTACCTGAACCGCACATCGGGTCATAAAGTGTGTGGTAGTCCCGCACTCTGGCAAGACAGCAAAGAGAAGCGGCAAGCGTTTCCTTGATCGGTGCTCCGCCCGCTTCAAGTCGGTAGCCGCGCTTATGAAGTCCGACGCCGGTTGTGTCAAGAAGAAGACTGACCTTGTTTTTCATGATCGAAAACTGAATCTGATGAACCGGTCCCGTTTCGTCAAACCAGGAGATGTTGTATTTCGATTTCAGCCGCTCAACAACCGCTTTTTTAATGATCGACTGACAATCGCTTACCGAAAACAAAGCCGAGTTAATGGAATAACCCTTTACGGGGAACGCATCATATGCGCCGATCCACTCTTCCCACGGCAACGCTTTCGTGCCCTGAAACAGTTCTTCAAAGCTCATCGCCTCAAACGAACCGACGAGGATCTGCACCCGTTCAGCGTATCTCGAACAGATGTTGACCCTTGCAAGAATACTTTCGTCACCGCTGAAAAGTACTCTTCCGTTTTCGGCAGCCACATCGGACGCCCCGAGCGTTTTCAGTTCGTCCGCAATCAGTTTTTCCAATCCCAGAAGACAGGGAATTACAAAATTTATATTCATTTTATCAACTCTTTTCAAAAAAATCAGCGGCAGAAACCTGCCGCTGAATATTTTAACAGATTATGATTCCGAAATCAATCTTCTTCCGGAATTATTAAGCCGTAGCCTCCGTCTTTCCGGGCATAAACAACGCAGATTTTATCTTCATCAGCGCTGTTTTTAAACATATAGAACTGATGGTCAAGAAGATTCATCTGAAGAATCGCCTCTTCCACGCTTTCGGGCTTTAAGAGAATTGTCTTGGAACGGACAACATCGTAATCGTCCTCCGGTTCAAACTCATCAATCGCGTCGAAAGCTTCAAAAGCACCCTCGTGAAGTCTCTTTTCAACCTTCGTCTTGTTCTTGCGAATCTGACGCACAAGCGAATCCACACAGCGGTCAAGAGCGTCATTCATATTGACAGCCCGCTCCTGGGAGCGATAGAACATACCGTTATAGAAAATCGTAATTTCGACAATCTGTTCGGTTTTTTCAACCGTTGCCGTGATTTTCGCTTCGGCCTCACTGTCAAAGAACTTTTCGACCTTTTTCAGACGTTTTTCCGCTCTTTGCTTAAAGGAATCTCTTGGTGTGCATTTTCTTCCGATAACCGTTATCTTCATAAAGGTCATCTCCTTTCTATATTAAACCCGTTAAGGGCGTTAAACAGATTACACGCCTTTTTCTGTCTCTATCATAGCATAGTTTCACAGAAAAATAAATAGTTTTTTCAAAAATTTATTTATTTTTTACAAAACAGCCTGATATTTATCTTATTATTATCATTATATCCCGCATCCTTAAAACTACATGAAAGCCCTTGAAAAAATAAAAGAAAAATGGTATATTCATCAAAGAAAAACATATAGGAGATTATCATGCAAACGCTAAAATTTAGTGACGGAAAATTTAAAATCATGCAAATTGCCGATGTTCAGGAAAATGCGCTTCCGAACCCCGACACGATCCGACTGATCCGTCTTGCAATTGAAAAAGAAAAACCGGATCTTGTCGTTTTCACCGGTGATCAGATAAAGGGCTATTCCTCCTCTTTTCAAAAAGACACACTGAATAAAATAGAAAGCTTACTGCATCAGATTACCGAACCAATCCGAGAATATCACATACCGTTTGCCGTAACTTTCGGAAATCATGACCGTGACAGCGGCGTTCCGAACAAAGAGCAAATGAAGCTTTATCAAAAGCTCGACGGGTGCCTGATTCCCGACAGCAGAGATCCGGACGATCCGGGAACGTTCAGTATCCGGATTCAGGACAGTCAGGGAAAGAACGATATTTTTTGCCTTTATATAATCGATTCGAATGCCAAAGACACGCACGGAAACTATGCGCCCGTCACCAAAGAACAAATCGAATGGTACAGAAAAGAGCGGGATCGGATTCAATCTCTCAGCGGCAGATATCTGCCCGCCCTTGTTTTTCAGCATATACCGCTTCCCGAATATTACAAAGCCATTCAAAAATGCTCCTATTTCAGCAAAGGGCGTGTAGAGGCTTTCGGCTCCCGAAAAAATGAGTATTACAAGCTTTATGACGATTCCGCTGCCAACGGCGGATTTATGCTCGAATCGCCGGCTGTACCGGAAATCAATAACGGCGAGTTTGACGCTTTCAAAGAAAAAGGCGATGTTCTCGGCGTTTATGTCGGTCATGACCACAACAACAGTTTTGTCAAAAAGGTTGACGGAATCGATCTCGGATATACACAAGGTGCAGGATTTTCGACATACGGTCCGGGCAAAAACAGAGGCGTTAGAGTCTTTGAACTAAATGAAGAGACACCGGCTCAATACCATACATACACGGTAACCATGAATGACCTTTGTGACTACAAGGCGTCAAAGCCGTTTCTTGAGTTTATCCTGTCCCATGCTCCTTCGTCCGTCGCACAGGTCAAAAGTACGGCAAAAAGACTTGCCGTATCGGCAGTCACGATCGGCTCGGTATATATCGGCGTGAGAAGGCTGTTAAAAAAATAATCGAATCCGGCAGACATTATGTGTTGTCTGCCGGATTTTTATAGTTGCTTTTCGGTTTTTCGTATCTTGCAATATCGAACCAGAACTCCACGCCGTCTTCATGATTCTTTACGCCGAAGTCCCGGCCTAAAATTTTCTGCGCGGCGGCAACGATTGAAAGACCGAGTCCGAATCTTCCTTCGGCTCTGGAATGCGCCTTGTCCGCTCTGTAAAAGCTTTGCCAGATATTGTCAATATCCTCCTGTGCAATCGGTTTTCCCGTATTGAAAACGCAAATCCGGTAGCTGTCCTTGACAGGAATACAGCTGATTCTGATAATTCTTTCGTTTTCACAGTGGCTGATTGCGTTGGAAATATAGTTGCCGAAAACATTGTCAATCATTTCACGGTCTGTATAACCGATGCAGTCTGACGGAACGTCAAATTCAATCTGAATATTCTTTTGAGTGAGTAAAAGCCGCATAGTATCGAGATAGCGTTCAAGCTCATCACGAATACAAAGGGGAACGCATGAAACAAAATTTCCGCGATAATCATATTTTGTGATTTCAAGAAGTCTTACAACAAGATTATTCATCTTCTGAACTTCTTCGATGATCGTATCACAATACTCCTCCGGCGACTCATCGGTTATGCCGTATTTCAGTCCTTCGGCATATCCCTGAATAATGGCAAGCGGAGTCTTTAACTCGTGGGACGCATTCGCCGTAAATTGCTTTCTGATTTCGATTACCTGACGCTCTTTTTCAATTTCCTGCTCAAGACGCTTGTTCTTGATCTGAAGGTCCTTCAAGGTCAGTTCAAGAGATGCCGAT
>JBJFHV010000543.1:0-4774 GCA_051894015.1 Acutalibacteraceae bacterium
GGGGTCGCCGATATGAATCGGTGCGCCGTGCACTCTCGGCATGGAAGCCGTGACCGAAACCGCCTTGATCGCCTTTTCGGGGGTCATCGGACGCATGCTGACAACGGTTTTGCCGTGGAAGATGCCTGCCGGGACGCAGTCGATGTTCGTCAGATACATCGGCACGTTTCTGCCCTCTTCGATGTGTCTGACCGGTACATCAGCCGCAAGCAGCTCGCTTTCGAACGAGAACGAACAGCCGATCAGGAAGAACACAAAGTCGTCACGCCACAGGTGCGAAATATCGGTATATTCGCCCGTCAGTTCGCCGTATTCGTAAACACGGTACTTCGGGATATCCGTTGCAATGTCGGCGTCCTTTGCCATGTAGCGAAGCGCACGGCTTCCCACGTCGCCGACTTCAAGAATCGGGCAGGACTTCGGATTCCGCTGGGTAAACAGCAAAAAGTCATACGCCTGTTCTTTCGGCAGAATGAGCAGATTTCCCTGGGCGTAGCCGTCGCACATGCCCGAGGTCTGCGTGGTAATTTTGCCCTCACGGATCAGCTGTCTGACTTCGTGAGGACTCATTTTTGAGTAATCCATACTATTCCCTTTCTTATCGTTCAAAATACATCGAATATTCAAAAAGCCGGATTTCCTTTTCGGCATTTTTATAAAGCTTTGCCGCTTCTTCGGCGGTCACTTTTTGGAAGCGGATCACCGTTCCGGGCTTCGCCTGCGCAATCAGGTGCAGGTCAGAGGAAAGCACGGTGGCGATTTTTGCATAGCCGCCCGTTGTCTGACGGTCTGCCATCATGATAATCGGCGTACCCGAAGCCGGAATCTGTACCGACCCGGTCGTGACGCCGTCGGAAATGATGTCCACGCCGTTTTTGCTTTCGATCTTTTCGCCGTCAAGCCGTATGCCCATCCGGTCGGATTTGTCGGTAACGGTGTATTCCTTCCCGAAAAAGGTTTCGATCCCCTTTTCGGTGAAATAGTCGTCCTGCGGCCCCAAAACGGCGTGCAGAGTGATTGTCTTGCCGTATCTGACCTCGTTTTTAAATTTTCTTTTTCCGACAAAAGCAATATTGACACTTTGCCGAAGCGGTATTTCGTCGCCTCTTTGAAGCTTTCTGCCCTGAAAACCGCCGAGCTTACATTTGAGGTTTGTTGACATACTGCCCATTGCAAGCGGCAGATCAAAGCCGCCGGCTACGGCAAGGTAAGTCCGCATGCCGCTTTCGGCACGGGAAAAGCTGAGTTTATCGCCTTTTTTAATCGGAATTGCCTTGTACATCGGACACTCTTCGCCGTTTAAGGTCGGCTTCATGTCGGCTCCGGCAATCGCAATCACGCTTTCGCAGTCAAAGGAGAATGCCCCGCCCATCATCGTCATTTCCAGAACGCCTTCGCCCGGTGCGTTCCCGACAAGAATGTTTGCAATTTTCATTGAACGGGTATCCATACAGCCGCCCGGGGAAAAGCCCGACTGCATATAGCCGAAGCGTCCGGCGTCCTGAACGGTTGTAAGCGGTCCCGGAGAGAGTACGGTCATATTCACAGCAAGCCCTCCTTTACGCTTCGATAACTTCGACCCGGTAGTCTTTGTCATTTTGTATTCTTTCAAATTCGCTTTCGCTCACAGGGCAAAAACGGATATAGTCTCCGGCTTTGTAGAGGATCGGCTCCTCCCGTTCGGGGTCATACGGCTTTACGGGTGTTCTTCCGATCAGCCGCCATCCGCCCGGAGACGCAAGCGGATAAATGCCCGTCTGCTCGCCGCCGATGCCGACAGCGCCTTGCGGAATACTCGTTCTCGGAGAATCGAGTCTTGGGGTGGCAATACGGCTGTCCATTCCGCCAAGGTACGGAAAGCCCGGAAGAAAGCCGAGCATATAGATCAGATAATCCGTACCGGAGTGGATTCTGATCACCTCGTCACGGCTGAGTCCCGAATGCGCACATACGTCGTCAAGATCGGGAGAAAACTCACCCTCGTAACAAACGGGAATAAGGAAGACTCTCTTTTTCCCGGAGCCTTCCTCTTTATAGCTTTCAATAATTTTTGTCAAAGCCTTCTGAAGCTTTTTATAATTGGTCAAAAACGGGTCAAAGTACACGGTCGCCGAACAAAAAGCCGGTACGCATTCACGCACGCCCTTCACCTTCTGCGCTTCAATTTCACGCACAAAGTAACGAAGCTTTTTGTTGCATTCCTCATTGATCTCGGACGAGAAATTAACCGTAACCGCACTTTCGCCGCAGGGAAGAAATCTGATTTTTTCCATAATTATTCGCTAAAGAAGCTCAGCTCATCAACCTTTTCAAACCAGGTCTTGCAGGTTTCACGAAGATTCAGAGCACTTTTGACCATTTCACGCATCAAAGTAACGAGCGGCATGTTAACTTCTGTTCCGAAGCCGTCAATCGCCGGAATCAGCCAGCCGTACATATCAATCATTCCGCTCCGGCAAGCTGTGATCATCGCTTCCTTTTCAAGCTCTGCGGTGTGCATGATCTTTGCGTCCTCCTTGAGGAAGGCAATTGCCGCAATCATGGCATAACAGCCCCAGTCCGAGCAGGTGGCGGTGATGATGTTGTCGGTCTTTGTCCAGACACCGAGTCCGCCCTCGCAACCGCAGCGGCATTTGCCCTCGCCTGCGTAGGGAATATACTGATCCAAATGCGGCTTAATGGCACCCATGCCGATCTCGTTTCCGAGGTCGCCGATTGCAATATTGAGCACGCCTTTTTTGCAAAGCTTATCAAACAGCAGATCCTGCTTGGCTTCATAGTCGGTTACATCAAGTCCGGTTGCGTTGTGATATCTGCCCTTTTCGTTGGCTCCCGGGCACTCAATGCTGATAACGGCGGCCGGATCGTATTTTACGATCAGTTCATCTGCCATCTCGCCCGCCTTTGCGGCGTCCTTGGTGAAGCAGACGACGCCCATGGAAACCGGCATTTCACGAAGGGCTTCCACATTATCTTTAAAAAGATGAAGTCCGACGCAAGCCGAAAGATTTTCGACGGCGACAAGGTTTTCTTCGGGGCAAACGATCACCGGCTTAACGTCAAACGCCTTAACAAGCGCACGGCAAAGCAGAACCGAGCTGATGATGCCGTCGGTTTCCGCATGACCGAAGGGACGAAGCACAAATCCTGTCATGACAAACACAAAATCGCCGGGCTTTAAGGTTTCACAAAGCTTTTCGGCGGCGTTCATGCAAAGCGGCTTTCCGACTTTTTCACGGGAAGCCTTGTAAAGAATTTTGCAAACGCCGTAGCCTCTCGGGTCAAGGTTTGCAAGGTCATCAAGGCTCTGACCTAAGTTTAAAACGGTAAGCTCATGCTGAGTCATATTTTTCCTCCGTATTTTTATCAGTCTGTTGCTTTCATAAATTCGTCAAGAACCTCGTCCTGAATGGCTTTGAGAAGCTCGGGAGCCTTTCCGCCGACCTTTTTGCCGTCAATTTCCTCTGCGGCAAGGCAAAGAGAGCCGGAGGAGGAAACAATGATTTCGTCTGCATCAAACAGCTCTTCGACAGTGAACGGATATTCGTCAACGCCGATACCGAGCTTTTTGCACGCCTTGATCAGGTGCGCTCTTGCAATACCGGGGAGAATCAGATGATCGGTCGGAGCGGTCTTGAAGATACCGTCCTTAATAATGGAAACGTTACTGTGTGCACATTCGGTGACACGGTCGCCTCTGTGGAATACGGTTTCATCACAGCCTAACTGTTTTGCTCTTTCGGAAGCCATAACGGAGGGAAGAAGGTTAAGGGTCTTGATGTTACAGTGAAGGAAACGGGTATCCTCCATGGTGGTCAGCTTAATCTTTTTGTATGTATCAACGATATCCTTTTCGGTCAGGGTGATCCAGATATTGGCGGTGGAGCCGTCGGACGGGAAAACGTGGTTACGGATACCCGTACCTCTTGTTGCCTGCCAGTAAACGAACTGGTTGCCGCTGTCCATTTTACCGACCATTTCATTGAGCAGGTCTTTCATCTCCTGCTTGGTCTTGCCGAGATTGATTTTCAAAAGAGCGGCGCTGTTGAAGAAGCGGTCAATATGCTCGTCAAGAGCAAAAATCTTATAGTTGCGGCTGTACGTTGCGTCGTAAACGCCGTCGCCGAAATAAGATACTCTGTCGTTCATAGGGATCATCATGTCTTCGATTTCACCGAATTTTCCGTTGTAATAGCCGAGATTTTTCATAGTCAGATTCCTCCGTTGTCTTATAAAAATTTCTTATTACTATTGAAAGCCCTAAGGCTTTTTTTACACATAAAAACAGGGCGGCAACTTATTCGGACTTTGACATCTGCAAGCATACAGACCTCTCCGTCAAAAGCAGGCGCCCTTGCCGTAATTTACTCTACTAAATTATATTACCTTGTTCCCCTAAAGTCAACAAAATTATGAACAAAAAGCAGCTTTTTTTCGGTTGAAAATCTTATAAAATGCATAAATATGCAATTTGTATTCAACATTATGCCGATTTTCTGAATAAACTGTTCTTTACCGGTTATTCGGAGGCTATGTTTTGAAAAAACAGACCGACTGAAAAACAGGAAAATTTAAGTTTGGTCGCGTGGCGACGCCAATCCCGGGGGTCGTGTGACGACGCCAATCCCGGGGCAGTTTTCATAAAACTTTCACTTAACAGCCCGAGCCGTAGGTTTAGCAGTAAATTTTAGTTTATCTCACTAATAGTTGGTTTGTAGTTTTTGGATTTAGCTTCTTCTATATCTTTCCCTTTGCGCTAATGCCGCGCGGGCAC
>JBJFHV010000544.1:0-1154 GCA_051894015.1 Acutalibacteraceae bacterium
CGAAGTTCCCGAAGACTTCAAGATCGGTTTCATCTGCCTTCATGATGAAAAGTCGACCTATGACCTGAACTTCCTCAACGCAGTTGACAAGATTAAGGAAGCTCTGAAGCTTTCCGACGAACAGGTTCTCGTTAAGACCAACATTCCTGAGTCCGACGAATGCTATGTTGCCGCTAAGGATCTTGTTGATCAGGGCTGCAAAATCGTTTTTGCTGACTCTTTCGGCCACGAAGATTACATGATCAAGGCCGCAAAGGAATTCCCCGAGGTTCAGTTCTGCCATGCAACCGGCACAAAGGCTCATACTTCAGGTCTTGACAACTTCCACAACGCTTTCGCTTCCATTTACGAAGGCCGTTACCTTGCCGGTGTTGCCGCAGGTCTCAAGCTTAACGAAATGATCGAAGCCGGCAAGTTCACCGCTGATGAAGCTAAGATGGGTTATGTCGGTGCTTTCACCTATGCTGAAGTTATTTCAGGCTACACCTCTTTCTATCTCGGCGCAAAGAGCGTTTGCCCGACCGTAACCATGGACGTTCAGTTCACCGGTTCCTGGTATGACGCAACAGAAGAAAAGAACGCTGCTGAAGCTCTTATCGCTAAGGGCTGCAAGCTTATCAGCCAGCACGCTGACTCCATGGGTGCTCCCGGTGCTTGTGAAGCTGCAGGCGTTCCGAACGTTTCCTATAACGGCAGCACTTATGAATCCTGCCCGGAAACCTTCATCGTTTCTTCGGCTATCAACTGGGCTCCTTACTACAACTACATCATCGGCTGCTACGCCAAGGGCGAGAAGATCGATGCTGACTGGTGCGGCGGTATCGCAGAAGGTTCTGTCGTTCTTACCGGCATTAATCAGGACGTTGCCGCTAAGGGTACGCTTGATGAGCTTAAGAAAGTTGTTGCTTCGATCGAAGACGGTTCTGTTAAGATCTTTGATACCAAGAGCTTCACAGTTGAAGGCAAGGCTCTTGATTCTTACAAGGCCGATGTTGATACCGATGACAAGTTCACACCGGATACCGAAGTAATCGCTGACGGCTACTTCCATGAGTCAGAAAAACGTTCTGCTCCCTGCTTTGACGTCAGAATTGACGGAATCACTCTTCTCAACGAAAAGTTCTGATTCAGTTAAATTTTAATAGGCAGACGGG
>JBJFHV010000544.1:1254-4772 GCA_051894015.1 Acutalibacteraceae bacterium
ATCACTCTTCTCAACGAAAAGTTCTGATTCAGTTAAATTTTAATAGGCAGACGGGCGTCAAACCCCGTCTGCTTAATGTCTTTTTAAGCGTTTAAAAAATGATATTGTCAATATGACTTTTTAAGCGCTTAAACGTATGAGAGAGAAGGAGGAAACAAGATTGGAAAAAGCTCCCGCAATTGAACTGAAAAATATTACCAAATCTTTCGGAAACAAATACGCCAACAAGAACGTCAATCTGACGGTCAACCGCGGTGAAATTCTGTCGATTCTCGGTGAAAACGGAAGCGGCAAGACCACTCTTATGAACATGATCGCCGGTATTTATTTTCCGGACGAGGGTCAGATTTTTGTTGACGGCAAAGAGGTTGTGATCCGTTCGCCGAAAGATGCGTTCCAGTATAAAATCGGCATGATCCACCAGCACTTTAAGCTTGTTGACGTCTTTTCGGCGACCGAAAACATCATTCTCGGACTGCACGAAAAAGGAAAATTCAATCTGAAAGCGGCGGCCGCCAAGGTCAAGGAAATCAGCGATAAATACGGTTTTGACATCGACCCGATGAAAAAGATCCACGAAATGTCCGTTTCCGAAAAGCAGACCGTTGAGATTATCAAGGTCCTTTACCGGGGTGCCGACATTCTGATTCTTGACGAGCCGACGGCTGTTCTGACGCCGCAGGAGACGCAAAAGCTTTTCGCCGTTCTTAGAAAAATGAGAGACGACAACAAGGCGATCATCATCATCACGCATAAGCTTCATGAGGTGCTGTCGCTTTCGGACAAGGTTGCCGTTTTAAGAAAGGGCGAATACATCGGTACGGTCGAAACCGCAAAGACGAACGAAGCTGAGCTTACCGAAATGATGGTCGGAAAAAAGATCAGTCTGAACATTGACCGGAGCGAGCCGAAAAACTGTGAAGAACGTCTTGTTGTAAAGGATCTGAGCTGTATTGACCGTGAGGGTGTCAAAATTCTGGACGATGTTTCCTTTACGGCTTATTCGGGCGAAATCTTAGGTATCGCCGGTATCGCCGGCTCGGGTCAGAGAGAGCTTTTAGAGTCGATTGCCGGCTTGCAGAAGGTCGACAAGGGTGAAATTGAATATAACGACCCCAATTCGGGCAAAAAAGAAAATCTTCGGGACAAAACGCCGATGCAGATAAGAGATCTCGGCGTTCGTCTTTCCTTCGTTCCCGAGGACAGACTCGGTATGGGTCTTGTCGGAAACATGGATATCATCGATAATATGATGCTGCGCTCCTACCGCAAGGGCAAGTCGATGTTCCTTGAGAGAAAAGCGCCGAAGGATCTTGCGGAAAAGATTATCAATGACCTTGAGGTTGTTACGCCGAACGCCAGAACACCCGTTCGCCGTCTTTCGGGCGGTAACATTCAAAAGGTGCTTGTCGGCCGCGAAATTGCGGCTTCTCCGACCGTTCTGATGGCGGCTTACCCGGTAAGAGGTCTTGACATCGGTGCATCGTATACTATTTATAACCTTTTGAACAAGCAAAAGGAAAAGGGTGTCGCCGTTATTTTTGTCGGTGAGGATCTCGATGTTCTGATCGAGCTTTGCGACCGTATTCTTGTTATCGGCTCGGGCAGTGTTACGGGAATTGTTGACGCAAGAACAGCCACCAAAGAAGAAATCGGTCTGCTTATGACAAAGAACAAGCATCATCACGAAGGAGGTACACAAAATTGAAAAAAACCAATTTTCATATTGTAAAACGTGAGCCGATGGCGTGGTATTATAATTTGCTTGTCCGTGCCGTTTCGGTTGTTGCCTCTCTTATTGTGTGTGCTGTTGTTATCATGCTTCTTGCCAAGAAGAATCCGATTGAAATTTACGCGTCTATGTTCAAGGGCGCTTTCGGAACGAATCTTCGTATCTGGAGCTTTTTACAGAACACGGCGATCTTGCTTTGTATCTCGCTTGCCGTAACGCCTGCGTTCAAAATGAAGTTCTGGAACTGCGGCGCGGAGGGTCAGGTGCTCATCGGCGGACTTGCCACGGTTTGCGTCATGATGTTTTTGGGCGGCAATATTCCGTTCCCGGCGCTGATTGTCGTGATGATTGTGGCTTCTGTTGCCGCCGGTATCATCTGGGCGGTGATTCCCGCTTTCTTTAAGGCGATGTGGAACACGAACGAAACGCTGTTCACGCTGATGATGAACTATGTTGCGATGCAGCTTGTTGCCTTTTTCCTCAAGTACTTCGTAAAAAGCGGCTCGGGCACGCTCGCTCCGATGTCGGATTACGGTCTTCCGGTTCTTTTCAATCAGCCGTATCTGCTGAATATTATTGTTGTTGCCGTACTGACTGCCGTGGTATACATCTATCTGAAAAAGACAAAGCAGGGCTATGAGATATCCGTTGTCGGTGAAAGCGAAAACACTGCGAAGTATATCGGTATCAATGTGCGCAAGGTCATTATCAGAACGCTCATTATTTCGGGTGCTTTGTGCGGTATTGCCGGACTTCTTCTTGTCGGCGGAACGAACCACACGATCAACACCTCGACCGTCAACGGAAGAGGCTTTACCGCTATCATGGTTTCGTGGCTTGCCAAGTTCAATCCCGTTGTCATGATTCTGACCTCTGCCCTGATCGTTTTCCTTCAGCAGGGCGCCGGTCAGGTTTCGACCGACTTCCGTTTGCCGGAAGCAATTTCCGATATCGTCACGGGTATCATCCTTTTCTTTATCATCGGCTGTGAATTCTTCCTGCAATATAAAATTCTGATTTCAAGAAACAGAAAGGAGAATGACTGATGCTGACCTTTCTTATTAGCTCGATAAGACTCGGCATGGCGTTTCTTTTCGGTTCAACGGGAGAAACGATCACCGAAAAATCTGGCCATCTGAACCTCGGTATCCCCGGTGTTATGTGCGTCGGTGCTTCCTGCGGCTGTTTTATGGAATATATTTATCTTAGCCACGCCAAGACAAACGCCAATGCTTTTCTTGCGATTCTTCTTCCTGTTCTTGCTACGCTTCTGGGCGGTGCTTTAATGGGCCTGATTTTCAGCTTCCTTACCGTTACGCTTCGTGCAAATCAGAACGTAACCGGTCTTGCCCTGACAACGTTCGGTGTCGGCTTGTCCGATTATATGATCGCCGAAACCGGCGCTATTTACAGCAAGGGAAGCCGTTACTTTACGCTTTCGCTTCCGTTTGCGGACAATCTCGGCTGGTTCGGAAAGCTGTTTTTATCCCACGGAATCCTGATCTATCTTGCCATCGTAATCGCGCTTGTCACGTCCTTTGTTCTTTCAAAAACAAGAGTCGGACTCAACCTCAGAGCGGTCGGCGAAAACCCCGCAACGGCTGACGCGGCCGGCATCAACGTTTCGCGTTACCGCTATGCTTCAACCTGTATCGGCTGTGCAATTGCGGGTCTCGGCGGTCTTTCGTTTATCATGGACTACCTCAACGGCAACTGGGAATACTGCATTGATGCGATCGGCTGGCTTGCGATTGCGCTCGTTATCTTCACGGTATGGAAGCCGAAT
>JBJFHV010000545.1:0-4755 GCA_051894015.1 Acutalibacteraceae bacterium
CGACAGCTTTGTAGATGCCGCCGGCCACAATTGGGGCGCATGGACGACTGTTACCGAGCCGACCAACGATGCGGACGGTCTCAAGAAGCGCATTTGCGGTACCGATCCGACCCACGTTGAATATGCACCGATCCCGATGCTCGGACACGAGTGGAACGACGGCGAGGTAACAACACCTGCTACCTGCACAACTGAGGGTCTTATGACCTACACCTGCATCAAGGCGGACTGCCCGACCTGCAACGGCACTCCGGCAACCCGTACCGAGGTTATCCCGGCAACCGGACATCAGATGTCCTATGTTCAGACACCTGCTACCTGCACAACGCCGCCGTATCAGACCTGGACTTGTGATAACGGTTGCGGACACAGCTATATCGTAGTCACCGGTACGGCAACCGGACATAACTACACGAAGACAACAACAGCCGCTACCTGCGAAGCGGACGGAAACGAGCATTATGTCTGTGGTAACTGCGGTCATGAATATGACGTAGTTCTTCCGAAGCTCGGACACAACTATACAACAGTTGTTACCGCTCCGACCTGCAGTGCTTACGGCTATACAACCTACACCTGTCAGAACGACGCAACCCATACCTATAAATCAGACTTCGTTGCGACTGTCGCTCACACTTACGTCAAGGACGATGCACAGTCCGTTGCGGCTACCTGCACATCCAAGGGCTATGACGTCATGGTGTGCTCCGTCTGCGGCGACAGCTACAAGATTATCACCGACGCAACTGGTCACGACTGGAACGACGGCGAAATCACAACCGCCGCCACCTGCACAGCAAACGGCGTAAAGACTTACACCTGTAAGAACGACAGTGCGCACACCTACACCGAGGTTATTCCGGCAACCGGTCACACCTACGGTAAGGGCGTAGTGGAAAGAGAAGCAAGCGACGGCAACTCCGGACTGATTGCCTATACCTGCGGAACCTGCGGCGACAAGTTCTATGAAGAATATGTCATCAACAGCACCGAGCACACATGGAATGTCGAAGTAAATCAGAACGCAACCTGCACCGAAAAGGGCGTATCAACTTATACTTGTATCAATCCTGACTGCACAATCTGCGCTCACGGAGTACAGGCAACCTTCACCAAGCAGACTGCTGCTCTCGGTCACAACTATGTCGGTGTTGAGACAACCGCTCCGACCTGCACAGAAACGGGCGTTATGACTTACACCTGCTCAAGATGTGGCTTGGCCTACGACGAAGTTATCCCGGCAACGGGTCACACCTACGGCGCCGGCGCAGTTACCGAAGCCACCTGCACGAGTGCCGGATTCACCAAGTACACCTGCGAGACCTGCGGCTACGAGATGCTTGACAATTATGTTGCTCCTCTCGGCCATCAGATGGACAGCCACGTTGTCACGGCTCCGACTTGTGTCAAAGCCGGCTGGACAACACATTCCTGCACACGCAGTGGCTGCACATACAGCTACATTGATATTGTTACCGAAGCCACCGGACATGATTATGACTCAGTAATCACAACACAGCCCACCTGTGAGGCGGACGGTGTGAAGACTTACACCTGTAAGAACTGCGCCGATGATGTTGACGGTCACAGCTACACCGAAACCCTCCCGAAGACCGGCCACGCATGGGGCGAATGGGTAACAACCAAGAACCCGACAGCAACCGAAGAGGGCGAAAAGACCAGAACCTGCGCGAATGTTAACTGCCCGATTCAGAAAGAAATTGTAACGCTTCCGAAGCTCGGCCATACAATGGTTGCCGATGTTATCACGAAGCAGCCGACCTGTACGGAAACCGGAACGCAGAAATATGTCTGCACCGAGCATACCGGTGATGCGGCCTGCGGTTATACCTACGAAGTAACACTTCCGGCTCTCGGTCACGATTGGAACGACGGCGAAATCACAACCGCCGCCACCTGCACAACCGACGGCGTCAAGACTTACACCTGTAAGAGAGATGACTGTGGTTCTACCAAGACTGAAGTGATTCCGAAGACCGGCCACGACATGGAAACGGAAGTCACCGAAGCTACCTGCGTAAGCGATAAGTTCACAACTTATACCTGTAAGAACTGCGGCTACTCTTACGTCATTAACGAAACCGGCACAGCACTCGGTCACACCTTCTCACAGGTAGTCGAAACTGTTGATGCAACCTGCGAAGCAAAGGGCTACACAATTTACAAGTGCGAACGCTGTGACGCGACAAAGACCGAAACCACTGAAGCTATCGGTCATGATTGGGGCGAATGGAAGACAACAACTCCCGCAACCTGCAGTGAGCGCGGTGTAGAAACCAGAACCTGCAAGAACGACCCGACCCATATCCAGACCAGAAGAACGAACACCGTTGACCACGATTTCGTTTCTACGCTGTACCACCCGACCTGCACAGAATCAGGCTTTACGATTCTTGCCTGTAAGGGCTGCGGCAAGACGATCCGAACCGATTTCGTTCCGCCTTACGGTCACAGCTATGACGAGGGCGTTTACGAGGACGCAACCTGCACAACACCGGGCGGTATCCGCTACACCTGTACGAATACGAATCCCGACGGCACTCCCTGCGGACACAGCTATCTTGTAAAAGACACTGAGCCTTTAGGTCATATCTGGGGCAAGTGGCACTATGTCGAGCATCCGACTGTTGACGGCGCATACGCAAAACAGCGTGACTGCACAAGAGGAACCTGCACCGCGATTGAATATGAGCGCGGCAAGATGGCAAACGAGGACGACGTCAACGTTTACTACAAGGTTGAGTTCTATAACCCGTGGACAACAGATACCTACTATGAACTTAATAACGGCAGAACACAGCTTGCCAAGACCTATAAGACCACAAAGGTCAACGAAGCGTACTATCTTGCCGGCGATGAAGTAACCTATCCGTCAAGCATTCTTCCCAAGCGTGAAAAGGATTACACATGGGGCGGCTATAAGCTGATTGACTGGACCTATGACGAAGTCGGTCAGACCGATTCGGCACTCGATGACATGAAGTCAATCGCGAAGAATATGAGCGTATACGCTCTCTTCGAAGGTTATGATGTTTACTATACCGTAGCGTTCTGGAGCGACGGAAATAAACTGACAAAGGACGAAGTGATTCTTCACGGTCACTCGGCACAGTATCCGTTCGATCCGCCGACAAAGAACGAAACTCTTCAGTATAAGTACGAGTTCACAAATTGGGATTACGACTACACGGCAGTTTATGACAGTGTTGCAATCTGCGCCAAGTATAAGGAAGTCGCAAAGATCTACACAATCATTTACTGCGACTGGAACGGCACCGAACTTGCAAGAGAAGACTTTGAATATGATACGCCGGCAAAGAACAACCCGACGAACCTGACAAGACCCGGTGACGCGACCTATGAGCGTTACGAGTTCACCGGCAAGTGGCAGACTCAGCTCGGCAAAGAGCAGTACATTGATCTGAACCATCTTGTTGTTCCCAACGGAACCAAGGAAGGCGACGCGATCAAGGTATATGCCACCTATTACAAGAAGCCGAGAATGTATAATGCCACCATTTACGGTCACGGTATTAACGGCGAGAATATTCCGGGCGCAACCGTTCAGATCTACAACAGCAGCGGAGAGATTGTTTCAACCGCAAAGCTGGACGAAGACAGCATCCTTAAGGTTTCACTTTACTATGATACAAACTACAGAATTGTGATAACCGATGATTCCGGTAATGTCGGTGAGGCGATATTTGTACCGAATGTAGATGCCGGATTCAACAATATCGACGTTAATCTTGAAAGATATACGGATCCCGATCACGGCGGAAGTGACTGCCACTGCATTTGCCACTCCTTCCTCGGAGGATTCTGGATCAGTATTCTCAACCTGATTTATCGTCTGTTTGGTAAGAAGATCGTTTGCTGCTATGATATGTTTGCGACACACGGCGATCAGCTTCTCTACGGTAAATAATAACAATAAATCTGCGGGGCTTTAAGCTCCGCAGATTTTTGTACGAAAACAAAGAGACGGGGTTGTCGAATTGAGATGCAGAAACCGTTTTCTTCACCCCGAAAAAGGATATAGATACCGCAAGCGGGAGAAAAAACGGGTAAAAAAGAAAAATGCCTCCATACTTTTTAGTATTTCAGCATTTTTCTTTTTGTTCTGCGCTAAATGCAACGCCCCGTTAATTTCAGAGGTTGCCTTTATATTATTGAATTGTCAATCAGCCGTCTCGCGTCTTCATAGCCCTGACGGTACATTTTGTAAATAGTGATTTTGTCTCTTGTAAGCGTTTTCATACCGAAGCAGTCGCTTGGCTCAATTACAACGAGTTTGCCCTCTTTTTCGAGCGATTCGGCTTCCTCAAGGATTTGTTTGGACCGAAGATGAAGAGTACCCATAAGCTCAGCCACAGCCGGATATTGACGCAAAATCGCATGAATCAGCCGTTTCTTTCCGATAGGCTTCGTGTATTCTTCTCGAGGCTTCGTCAATACAAGAATGACCTTATCACAGCCGTCGTCAAAAGCCTTTTTTATAGGGATCGGTTCGGCAATTCCGCCGTCAAAATACAATTCTCCGTCAATCGGATAAGGTTTGCAGGCGGCAGGCAGGGCGCAGGAGGCTTTGAGAATGTCATAACAGTTCTGCTTTACGTCCTTGTTATCGAAAAAGACACTTTTTCCGTCGCGTGCCCGTGTTGCCGCCGCGCGGTAAATTATGCCGCTTTTCCTGAAATGCTCATAGTCAAGCGGATATTCACCGTCCGTGTT
>JBJFHV010000546.1:0-4723 GCA_051894015.1 Acutalibacteraceae bacterium
ATACCCATTTTTTATCCTTCTTTCTTTTCGTCAAGTATATCATAATTTCAGCTTTTTTACAACATGGTATACTGATTTCTCAAGTGACATAACCTAAACTGTAAGGAGGGCGATTTATGTCATCAGTTTCACTTGTATTGGAAAAAATCAGCAATTTCATCTGGGGTGTTCCGAATATCGTTTTGCTTTTGGGTGCCGGGACATATTTTACTTGTCAATTAAAGTTTTTTCAATTTGCCAAATCACCGCTTTGGATGAAGAAAACACTGCTTTCTCTTTTTAAGAAAAACACCCATGATTACGAGCCCGGAAAGTCATTGTCTCCCTTTCAGGCGGTTGCCACAGCTCTTGCCGCAACAATCGGTACCGGAAATATTGCCGGTGTTGCAACGGCAATTTCCGTCGGCGGACCCGGTGCTGTTTTTTGGATGTGGATATCGGCTGTTCTCGGTATGATGACCAGCTACAGCGAAAATCTTCTCGGTGTTCAGTATCGGACAAAAGACGAAAACGGAGCACTCAAAGGCGGTCCGATGTATTACATAAAAGACGCCTTCGAACGAACAAAAAAGCTCAAATTTTTAGCAAAGCCTTTTGCCGCCGTTTACGCTGTCTTTTTGATTTTCGCAAGCTTCGGTATCGGCAATATGACCCAGACAAACTGTATTGCCAATTCCATTCATGCAAGCTTCGGCATGAACGAAATTGTCATCGCCGTTATATTGGCCGTTGTCGTTTATCTGATCATTCGTTCCGGCAAAAAATCGATCAGCAGTGTAGCGGAAAAAATCGTACCGTTCATGGCGGCTTTTTATATTATCTGCTGTCTGACGATTCTTGTTATCAACTTCAGAAATATACCGTATGTATTCTCCTCTATTTTCAAAAATGCTTTTGACTTTAAAGCAATAGCCGGCGGTGCGGGAGGAATTGCCATTTCACGCTGTATCAGTACCGGAATGCGCCGCGGTGTCTTCTCGAACGAAGCCGGTCTCGGCGGCTGTGTAACCGTCAGCTCCTGTTCGAGTACAAGCAAGTCAGCCGAACAGGGTATGTGGGGTATTTTTCAGGTATTTTTTGACACGATCATCATATGCTCACTGACGGCTTTTGTCATTCTTTCCACCAACGTTAAAGCTGTCAATCCGGACTATGCGCTGTCCAATCTTTCGCAGCAGTCTCAATATATTTGCCTTGACGGCAGCATAAGCGCAGACAGCGGCGACATTATGCTTACCGATGTGAACGCCAACACCGTTCTTACCTATTCGGACAGCACCGGCACATTCGATAAGTCTGACAAATACACTTACACAAATATCATGGAACTCAAGGGTGAATATGAAAACGGAAGCCTCCGTTCCGTTGACCTTAGCGAGGTTGAGGGAATCGGACTTGTTTCTTTGGCGTTTACTGAGCATTTAGGCTCGTTTGCCGGAAAGCTTTTATCCATCGCAACCGTTTTATTTGCCTTTTCCACCGTGTTGGGCTGGTCCTCCTACGCAAGCGTTGCCATTGAATATCTATTCGGCAAAAAAGCGATTAAGATATATTTCATCATCTGCGGTTTCCTTGCATTTGTCGGTTCTGTGCTGAAAATCGAAGTGGTCTGGACGCTTTCGGATATATTCAACGGACTTATGGTAATTCCGAATGTTATCGGACTGATCGCGCACCGGAAAGAAGTTTCCAGGGTTACTGACGAGTATTTAGCCGATTATAATAAAGACAAACGTGAAAGGATCATGACTGAGACTTGACGAAATCAGCTATATATGATATATTTTTAGATGAATTAATCATGTCAATAAGGTAGGTATTATTATGAGAATACTGATGAGAGCACAAATGGAGCATGATAAGGTTTTTACACCGGAACAAGTTTTGCTCGGCAACCTCATGGGCGGAAACTCCGGTAACTGGCTTTATCAATACAGCTTGTACAGGGCATTGCTGACAGATGAAACCGTTCAGATTGATATTATCAATGTTGCGCAAAGTATCAGCAAAAAATATGCTGACTATGTAAATGAAACATACGATATGTTTATTTTACCGCTTGCCAATGCCTTTAAAAATTCTTTTGCCTGGGAATTGAGAGAACTGACAACCTTCATAAAAAGGCTTAAAATTCCCTGCATCGTTATCGGCGTCGGTATTCAGATTAAGAACCTGGGCGCAAAATTCATTGATCATTACAGCGATACCGAAGCCGCTAAGGAATTTGTAAAAGCGGTTTTAGACAAATCGTCGATGATCGGTGTCAGAGGCGAATCAACGGCTGAGTTCTTTTCGGATATGGGCTTTCAGGCGGAAAAAGATTTCACCGTGATCGGATGTCCGTCCATGTATATGTACGGCAGCAAGCTTCCGCAGACAAAGCCTTTCACTTATTCCGACAGCGGACTGTATCTTTACACCTCAAAGGTTGAACATGAAAACAAGAAAATTGTCACCATGTTCGATTCCTTCGTCAAAGAGCACCCGAACTATAAATATGCGCCTCAGCGTCTGAGAGACATGATCCTTTATTATTACGGCAGAGAGTATGTTTCCAAGGGCGCCGATGAAAACCGCTTCTTCAAACCGGAAAATGTTGTTGTCTTTACAAGTGTACCCCAATGGATCAATTACCTCAACAGCAATATTGATCTTTCAATCGGAACCAGACTTCACGGCAATATTATCAGCGTTTTAAGCGGTGTTCCCTCCCTGATCATTGCAACCGACCAGCGCGTCAATGAGCTTGCCGAATATCACAACATTCCGCATACGACAATCGGCGATGTTTCAGACAATGCAACCATTCAAAGCCTTGTTGAAAATACTGATTTCAACAGTGTTCATCAGGGGCACGAGGAACGGTTCAACCACTTTGTTGACTTCCTTGAAAAGAACGGCATAAAGAACGCTTACAGCGAAAACAGAAATGTCGAGAATGTATACTTTGATTCCATCATTAAGAATCTTGATTTTTCATACTCGCCTCTCTCTTTTGCCGCCGAAACGAACGAGGAAAAAATCAACAGAAGTCAGCAAGCGGCAGTCTATTTCGCAAATTGCTGGCTTGATACGAAAGCGGAATTGAAAAAACAGCAAACCGACGCCACAAAACTTCGTAAAAAGCTCAGTCAGCTGAAAAATACTGTTGTCAACACCTCAGCGGCAAGTACACCGTCTCAGACCGAATCCGAAACGGAGCAGGAAGAGAAAAAAGGCGGTTTCTTTTCAAAATTATTCAAATAACCGGAAAGGCTTGACTGAAAGAAACAACAGTCAATGAAAAACAGAATGAATATACAGATTTTCGGAACCTCAAAATGCTTTGACACAAAAAAGGCTCAGCGGTATTTTAAAGAAAGAGGGATCAAATTTCAATTTGTTGATCTTTCAAAATACAGCATGAGCAAGGGCGAATTCAACAGCGTATTATCCTGTGTTAAGGGTGATATTGAAGCCGTTATCAATCCCAAAGCAAAGAAATATGATTCTTCATTTATCAAATATCTTGCATCAGACGAAGCAAAAAAGGAAAAGCTTTTCGAAAATCAGGATTTATTCATTACACCTGTTGTCAGAAACGGCAAGAAAGCAACCTTTGGCTATCAGCCGGACGTTTGGAAGGAATGGGAATAATGGTTACACAAGAGCAAATTGACCGCATTAACGAGCTTTCACGCAAATCAAAAACCGAACAGGGATTGACTCCGGAAGAAAAAGAGGAACAACAGATTTTACGCAGAGCCTATATTGACTCTTTTAAAGAAAGTCTTGTTGCCAATCTTGAAAACACATACATTGTTGATGAACACGGAAACAAAAGAAAAGTAAAAAGACACAAAAAATAATCATTGAATTGACGGAATCGGAAAGGGCTAACCGCAGAGAAAGCGGCTCCCCTTTCCGATTTTATTTATGCGGTACGGTATTTTCTCTTGTTTCCGTCATTTGCGCAAACGGTTCCTTATTTTCCGGCTTTTTGGTTGTTTCTGTTTGCTTTAACTTGTTGTTTCTTATGATCACAACACTAACAAGGCTGTTCGAATAATAAATATAATAGTAATCCGGCGATTCCGCTGTTTTTTCCGTTTCTACTTTCAAATCCGAAACCGAAGCCGGACGAATTGACTGCGGCACTTCGCTGACAGCGCAGTTTGATAAAGCGAAAACGGTTTGATTGCACACGACAAGAAAGCGATTCAGATCATTCTCGGACAGTTCGATCGGATTACCGTTTTTGTCCGTCTTTCTCAAAACAATTCTCGCCTCGCCTATCTGCTTGACTTCATTATTTTCAAGCCTTACCGCTATTTTATAGGTACCGTCGGGAAAAAAAGAGGCAATTTCTTTGTTTTCATTTTTTTCAATTATTAAGGCAGAAAAGTCAATCTGTCCGTTCTCGTCACTGATTGAATTATAGGTATCAATAAAAGATGACAAATTCACAAAATCGGTATTGCGGCACGCCGATAAGACAAGGCACAACGATAAAGCCAAAAAAAGGACAGCTGTTTTTTTCATCGAACTCCCCCGTATGATTCCAGTCTATGAAATCGTATGAATTGAGCCGATAAAATATTCAATCCTCCGCTTTTGCAGAGGATTGAATTGTTTTTTCAGTTCACCTTGTATACATTCGCTTCAAACGGAGTAAGCTCACCCGACTTGTCGCTGTCAACGTTCGAGATAACAAGCTTGAAACCGGTTGTGCAAACAGGATGTT
>JBJFHV010000547.1:0-4701 GCA_051894015.1 Acutalibacteraceae bacterium
AGTGGAGGGTCCTTTTCGAATATTATACGCGCTGTTTGCCGTTGAAAATGCTCCTGACTGATTATAGGAGTCTGCGGCTTTGACATAACCGTCGGTATTTGTGTAACCCGGCATGTTTTTGTAAACAGGGATCAAAAATATGAATTCAAGGTCAAGCATGCCGGAAGCACGATACGCCGTATAATTTGAATAGGCCGGAATGGCCGCGCCGGAAAGATTAGTCATATATTGATGGGTATAGACGTCATAGGAAGCTTTCGGATTCACGTTAAAGCGCTGAAGATATCCCGTCTGCTGTCCTTTTGAAATGTATTTTTCGGCAATATACTGCGCGCCGCCGTAAATGGATTTTTTCGGCGTGTTCCACGGTCTTTGATAGGTGGTTCCGCTGCTTGCCCATTTCAGACCGCCGGATATGGCTCCTGACGGGTTGTCGTTGGCGCCGATGTTATAAAAATTATAGATTCCCGGATAAGATCCGTAATTTCCGCTGACGCTGCCGCTTCCGTTTTTGCCGACCTCGCTGATGATTTTTGCCGCAAGAAAACATGGATTGGCATTATAGAGCTTTCCTGCCTGATAGATGACCTGAGAATACTTTTCGTTGGTATTGACGGTGTTTCCGTTTTGGTCAAGGTAGGATATATACTTGTTTTCCATAAAAGAGCCTTTGAGTACATGCTCAACGGATTCAATTGTGATTGCCGTATTGAAAGAATGGTCTTCAAACTGAAAAATACCTTCCTCGGTCAGAAAATTTCTGGGATCCATGTAATAAGAAATCGCAAGCTTATTTGCCTTGACAAAGCCGTAATCTTTTTCAATGTATTTACCGGTTGTAGAATTGTAATCTCCGGCTTCACGGCTCTTAAAAATATCCGTATAAGCCGAGTCGTTGGTCACAAGACTCAGATTGTCTTTATACTCGCCGTTGATTGCGCTGCTCCAGTCAAGACCGGTAATAAGAGGGGCAAACGTCCATTCGGGGTGCTTTTCGTGAAGTGCTCTCAATGCAGGCTGATAGCTTTCGGGAAAAGAGGAGATTGATTTTTCAAATTCTGCGTCCGCAGCAAGACAGCAGGGAGAGGCCAGGACTGCCGTAAAAACAAAAACAGAAATGAAAAGTAAAAACTTTTTCATGATACTTTTTTTATTCATTGGTTTTATTCAGACAAAAGTCTGATTCCTTTCTGAATAGTCTCCTATATTGAAACACAACCTGTAATTAAATATCATACAGGTTGTGAGACAAATTAGTTAAAGAATGTGCTTGATGAAAGCAAATCGTCAAGAATGGAATTTTCTTCTTCTTTCTTTTCTTCTTCCGATGCTTTTTCGCGGGCTTGACCGGCGCTTAAAATCGAATCGAGAAGCTGTGAAAACGAAGTTTCGTTTTCGGCCGATGTGTCGTCCGTTTCGTCGGTTTCCTTGAAAGCATCGGAAAGTATAGCGCTGCCTTTGATTTGTATAGCCTGCTGATAAGCGGCGGCGATCTCGGAAGCGGAAGGCTTGTCGATATCCGTATCGTCGCTGCCTACGAGATCGGCAAATTCAGGAACCGGATCCTCGGGTTCTTTATCTTCATTCTTTGTTTGGCTTACAGGAGCTTCCACCGTAACGGAGATACAGTTTGCGCTGATTTTATCCATAAATTCCGTCAGGTTTTCGCAAAGCTTGTCCGCCGTTTTCTTCAGATGATCGGTAGCCGCATTGATTTCGCCGACTGAAAAGCTTACGTTGTTTTTAAACTCACTTTCAAACGGTTCAAGATCGTCGGATAAATGCTCGGAAACGGAAGGCTCGTCAGGTTCCCGAATCACATTTCCGGCCTCTTCAAGCTCTTTGATTTTTTGATTGAGTTCACCGATTGTTTCCTCAACCTGCTTTCTGTATTCAAAAAACTCGTTTTTCATGCTTTCTATGTAGTCGATGACATCATCTTTATTAAATCCGCCGATGACGGCTTTTCTGAACAAGCGGTTTGAATTATCCATAAAATTCCCCTGATTTCTATTATATTTCAAGTAAATTCTATCATATTTGTGCCTTAAAAACAAGCCTATTGAAAAAATTTTAATATAATGTATAATCTTGGTATCCATATCGGAAAATGAAGGTGATGAATGTGTTCAGTGAAAGCGCCCGAACCGCTTTGAGACTTCTTTCAAAATCCGGCTATCCGTCGTATCTTGTCGGGGGCTGTGTCCGGGACAGCATAATGGGGCTTGATGCGAATGACACGGATATTACAACTCCTGCCGAGCCGGAAAAGGTCAAGGAGATTTTTGAGGGTTATAAAGTAATTGAAACCGGAATGAAGCACGGAACGGTAACGGTTATTATCGACGGTGAGGCGATCGAGATTACCACTTTTCGCACGGAGAGTGTTTATTCGGATAACAGGCACCCGGACAAAGTTGCTTTTTCGAAAAGCTTGTCTGACGACCTGTCGCGGCGGGATTTTACCGTTAACGCACTTTGTCTTGATGAACAGGGAAAAATAATTGATCTGTTCGGCGGGATAAAAGATATCGAGAAAAAAACCATTCGCTGTATCGGAAACGCCGAAGAACGATTCAAAGAGGACTCGTTAAGAATCCTCAGGGCTTTGCGGTTTTCCTCTAAGCTGGGTTTTGAAATTGACGGCGAAACCGAAAAAGACATGTTCGGCTGCCGGAGCCTTTTGAAAAATCTTTCAGCCGAGAGGATATACAGTGAACTGAAGAAAATCCTTTGCGGAAGCTTTGCCGGAAAAACGATCCGGAAATACTACGATATCCTGGTTGAAGTGCTTCCCGAAATCAGAGGAATGAAAGACTTTGATCAGCACAATTTTCATCATATTTACGATGTTCTCGAACATACGGCAAGAGTTGTCGATGCCGTAAGACCGGAGCCGTATATGAGGTTTGCCGCTTTGTTTCATGATTGTGCAAAGCCGGATTGCTTTTCCCTTGACGGCGAGGGAGTGGGTCACTTTTATTCGCACGCCCCGAAAGGCGCAAAAAAAGCACAGCAGGCACTGCTTCGCCTCAAGGCGGACAATTTCACTTCGGAAAGAACCGTCAAGCTTGTAAAAATCCATGACTCGCCGATTGAAGCGGACGAACGGACAATCAGGAGAAAGCTGCAAAAATTAGGCGAACCCTTGCTGTATGATCTGATCGAGCTGCAGCGCGCGGACAATCTTGCTCAGGCTCCGCAGTTCAGATCAAGACAAAAGCATTTTGACGAATTGGTAGCGATCACAAAGTCCGTTATTGAAAAGTCTCAGTGTTTTTCATTGAAACAGCTTGCGGTTGACGGGAATGATTTAATAAAACTCGGTTATGAGGGCAGAAGGATAGGCAGGGCGCTGAACATTCTTTTAAATGCCGTGATTGATGAAAAGACAGAAAACAAAAAAACAAGTCTGCTTATGTTTCTTGAAAGCAGGTATCCGCCGACACAGAATTAAAGGGTGTGATAGTAGAGAACAATGTCCTCATAGTTTCCGTCTTTCTTGAAAAATCCGCCGGGAACGGTTCCGATTCTGACAAAGCCGAGCTTTTCGTAAAGCTTGTGCGCGGCGATATTACTTTTCACGACCGCATTAAACTGAAGAATTTTAAATCCGAGATTCTTTGCGGCAGTCAGACAGTCACGGACGAGCGCTTCCCCGATATGATTTCCTCTCAGTCCGTTTTTCACGGCAAAGCTTGCATTCGCAATATGACCGCAGCGTCCGACGTTGTTGGGGTGGAGAATATAAAGACCGGCGATTTCTCCGGTTTCCGAGTTTTCGCACACGCCGCAATAGCTTTGAGAGGCGAAAAACCGGTCGGCATTCTTTTCATCAAGACATTCAAGCTGCGGAAATGCATCTGCGGATAAAACAACCTCGTTCCAAATTTCGGTCATCTCACCGATGTCATCTTCGGTATATTTTCTGACAGTCAGGTTCATTTTGTTGATTGTTCCTTTCCGAAATGCTGATCATTGTAAAAATCAGTGATTACAGATTTCAACTTTTGAAAAAACACATAAATTTTTTCGCTGTTTTGTCTTAGGTAATATATCACGAAAACAGACGGTTTTCAATACTGCGTAAAAAAAGTGAACAGGAAAATCAGCAAAGTTAAAAAAAATATCAAAAAGGGCTTGATTTTTTTTCAGCTTTCGGGTATAATCATGACTGTTGCTTCGGGGTGTGGCGAAGTTTGGTATCGCGCTTGGTTCGGGACCAAGAGGCCATGGGTTCAAGTCCCGTCACTCCGACCATTTCGAGTGTTCATAACACAAGTGAACACTCGATTTTCTTTTTGCTAAGACATTTCCTGATATAATTGATTTGATTGTTATGCATCGAGTAGGTTTTTACCTGCTCTTTTTTAGTTATGCCGTGAGGTATTCCACGGCCACACCCTGACGGGCTTCCAGAATGATTCTTTCCGTATCCTTGTCAATCGGCTTCTCGATCACGCCGACGAATCGGTAATGAATGACTACCCGCTGAGTTTTGTTTTTGCCTTTACCCTCAATTGAATGAACTTCGATTTTTTCAATCAGTTCATTCAAGAGTGCCGGCGTCAGAGTCTTTATTTGCATGAATTTACGGAATTGCCGTTGTGATTTGGTCTTTGCTTGTGCGAAGATTCTCAATTTCCGAAAGCTCGTCACGGTATTCCCGGATTTTGATTTTCAGCTCATCACGCTCCGCTT
>JBJFHV010000548.1:0-4686 GCA_051894015.1 Acutalibacteraceae bacterium
AAAAGACCTTGACAAAGTCCGGCGACAGCGTGATGTTCTTTACGAAGTGACCGTCCATGATATCGACATGATAAAGGTCACAGCGTGAATTTAAAATTTCAGTCTGATTCTTGATGTCAAGAAGATCCATGCACATCAAAGACGGATTAAACATTGGTTTCATTTTTTCAACCTGCGGCGCAAGGAAACCCGATGCGCCTCCCCTTTCTTTGCGTTATATCTTATCTCTTTCTTGCTACAAAACGGTCAAGAGCCACCGAACCGATAATCAGCGCGCCCATAACGACTTGCTGAAGCGTACTCGGAAGAGCGAGAAGATTCATACCGAAGTTGATAACGCCGATGATGAAGCCGCCCATGACAACGCCGAAGATTTTACCCTTGCCGCCGAAGAAGCTGGTTCCGCCGATAATCGAAGCGGCGATAGCGTAGGTTTCAAAGCCCGTTGCAGCAGCCGGTTCAGCGGAGCCGACACGACCCAACAGGACGATACCGGCGATACCGGCGCAGATACCGGAAATGATAAACACGATCAGGGTGTGAAGATTGACGTTGATACCGGAGTACCAGGCGGAATCCTTATTGCCGCCCAAGGCGTAGATGTTTCTGCCGACCTTGGTTTTTCTTGTCAGGAACGAGAGAATGACCGCGACGGCAATTGCGATAATCGCAACGATCGGGAAAATACCGAAAACATTCTTTGAAATGATGTTCGTGAAGGAGGCCGGGAAGCCGAAAACGGCACTCGAATTCGAAACGATCAGCGTAACACCTCTCATAATCGCCTGTGTACCGAGGGTGATAATGAACGGATGAAGTCCCGTCACATTAACAAGCATACCGTTGAGGAAGCCAAGGAAAGCACCGAGGAGGATTCCGAGAAGTACCGCTAAAATCGGCGGAACACCGGCCACCATCAGCTTAGCGGTGACCATGCCGACCAAGGCGACAACCGAACCGACGGAAAGGTCGATACCGGCAATCAGGATCGCGAAGAATTCGCCCATTGCAATCAGAATGTTGACTGAACTTTGCGCAAGGATCTGCGTCAGCGTAGCCGTTGAGAAAAAGTTTTCGGGCTTTGCCACCGCAAGGATTCCGAGAAGAAGTACAAGGATTCCGAAGGTACCGTATTTTTGCCAGATGACGTTAAAGGTAAGTTTTTCTTTCGGTTTTTTAACAGCAACACTGCCGTCAACGGCTTTTGCTGTGTTTGCTTTATTTTTTGCCATGATTTATGCGCCTTCCTTTCTGACTGTGTCCGCCGTTGAGGCTTTGATAATTTTTTCTTCCGTTGCATCTTTGTGAGAGAAGGTTTCAACAATTTCGCCCTCACGGAAAACCGCTATTGTGTCGCAGACCGCAAGAAGCTCGGGAAGCTCGGAGGAAACCACAAGCACGCCCTTGCCCTCGTCGGAAAGCCGTCTCATCAAAGCGTAGATTTCACTCTTGGAGCCGATGTCGATACCCTTGGTCGGCTCGTCGAAGATGATGATCTGCGAATCGGCCGCCACCCATTTTCCGAGGATAACCTTTTGCTGATTGCCTCCGGAAAGCTCAGTGATGTTCTGATCTACGGAATAGCATTTGATGTTCATATCCCGCTTTTCTTTCTCGGCGCATTCGTTTTCAAACTTTGCACTGGTCAATCCGATTGTTCCGCCGCCCTTTGACGTCTTGATGAACGGGAGGATCGAAATGTTTTTCTTGATATCGAAGTTATGGAAAAATCCTGTTTCGCGTCTGTTTTCGGTCACCATCGCAAGTCCGTTTTTGATCGCCTGATAGGGACTTTTGATTTTAACCTCCTTCCCGTCAATCAGGATTTTTCCGCTTGATTTCGGCTCAGCACCGAAAATGGCATTCATCATTTCGCTTCTTCCCGAACCGACAAGACCGGAAAAGCCGAGAATTTCGCCCTTATGAAGCTTGAAAGAAACATCCTTCACCTTACCGTCACGGCGGGAAAGATTCTGAACTTCAAAGATCACCGGCTCGTTTTCAAAGCTTTCAGGCGCGTTTTCATGCTGATAGTTCTTTTGTACCTGACGGCCGACCATCATCGTGACCAGGTCATCCTGCGTAACCTCGCTGACAAGCCTTGTGCCGACGTAAGCACCGTCCTTTAAAACCGATACTCTGTCGCCGATTTCGATAATCTCACCAAGCTTATGGGAGATGAATACGATCCCCTTGCCCTCTTTTTTGAGATTGCGGATCACGGCGAAAAGGTGGTTGACTTCTTCGTTTGTAAGTGAAGCTGTCGGCTCGTCCATGACAATGACCTTGCTGTCGGAAGCGAGCGCTTTGGCAATTTCAACCTGCTGCTTTTCGGAAATACTGATTTCTTCCACAAGTGTTTTCGGATCACGCCTGAGGCCAACCTTTGCCATCAGTTCTTTTGCCCGCTTGTTCATTTCTGCGTAATCCACAACCTTGACGGGGCCGATCTTTTTCATCGGAAGCTTACCGACAAACAAGTTTTCCTGTATGGAAAGCTCGTTGATCACGCTCAATTCCTGATAGATAACGCTGATTCCGTTTTCCGCCGAATCCTTCGGTGTCAGTTTTGAAAACTCTTTACCGCCTATGACGATCGTTCCCTCGGTCGGTTGGTAAACTCCGCTTAAAATTTTCATCAGCGTTGACTTTCCCGCACCGTTTTCACCGAGAAGCACATGAACTTCGCCGGCTTTGATGTCAAATGAAATATCCTTGAGTGCCGTAACACCGGGAAACTTTTTGACAACGCCTTTCATTTCAACCAAAGTGTCCATGCTGTCCTCCTTTTTCCGTTCATCTGTTTTTCGTTATTATTGACATATATTTTTAACAAATTTCATCAATATCAGTTTAAAAGTTGAGTAAAGGTTTACTCATTCAGCTAAAATTTACAGGTAACCGTGTATTCACAAGCTACCGTAAATTATGTAGTTGACCGCTCAATCAGGCTTACGGGAATCACCGCAACCTCATCGGCAATCGCTTTGTTTTCATCTTTCATCATGTTGAGAAGAATTTCCACCGACTTCTTTCCGAAAAGATCCGTATCCTGTCTGACTGTTGTCAGCGGCGGATTACAAATCTGTGTGATCGTAATATCATCGAAGCCGACGATTTTTATATCATCCGGGACTCTTCTACCGGATTCAAGAGCAGCATGAAGGGCACCGATCGCCATGTTGTCGTTGTTACAGAAGATTCCGTCAATCGTTGGATCTTCGCGAAGCTTTTTCAATACCGCCTGTTTCGCTGCCGTATAGGAAACCTCCGCTTCCACAATCAGCGACTTGTCAATTTCAAGTGAATACTGCTCGTGAGCACCGACATAGCCGAGGCAGCGGTGTCGAACGGTGGAATACGGATTCTTGTCACGAAGCATCAATATTCTGCGACAGCCCTTCCCGATCAGATGTTCCGTCGCAAGGTAGCCGCCCGTTTCATTGTCGGAAATCACAAGCGAACCGGCATTTTTCGGACGGCGGTCGATATACACAACCGGGATCGGGACCATATCGTGAATCTTCTTGACGTCCGAGCTGGTACTGATATGAATGATTCCGTCAACGCCCTTGGCGGCAAGGGTCGAAATATGCGCGCTTTCAAGCTTTTCACTTTCATCCGAGTCGCAAACAATCACGGTATACCCTTTCGGCATAATGTACTTTTCAATCGAACGAACGATCTTTGCGAAAAACTCATTCGTGATGTCCGGAACAACCACACCGATGGTCTGGCTCTTATTCGTGCGAAGGCTTTTGGCGTTCAGGTTCAGCTGATATCCGCTTTTTTCGATCACGTCCAGAACACGTTTTTCGGTTTCTTTCGAATAGCGGCCGTTTTTATTGATAATTCTCGAAACGGTTGCAATGGAAACGCCGGACAGTTTCGCAATATCCACCATTGAAAGTTTTTTGTCTTCCATTACGACCGTCCTTTCCGTGTAAATTGCGTAATCGTTTACCCACAATGCAAGAATACAGCGGAAGCGACAAAAAGTCAAGCGGTTTTCAAAAACTTTTTGATATTTGTAACAACTTCCAATTTTAATCGTATTTCTTTGTAAGTATCGCACAAGAAAAATGTTTCCGAAATATAAAAGCCCCGCAAAACGCAGGGCTTAAAAAATCAGCTAAAGGCAACTTCTAAATTATTTGGTTCCGAAAATCCGGTCACCGGCATCACCGAGACCCGGAATAATATATCCGTTATCGTTCAGCTTTTCGTCAAGTGCGGCACAGTAAACCGATACATCAGGATGTGCCTTTGAAAAAGCCTCGATTCCCTCAGGCGCGGCAATAATGCAAACGAACTTGATTGATTTCGGGTGACGAAGCTTGATCTGCGAAACGGCGTCGATTCCGCTTCCGCCGGTTGCAAGCATCGGATCGACAACGATGACGTCACGGTCTGCGATATCCTTCGGAAGCTTGCAGTAATATTCAACGGGCTTGAGCGTTGTTTCGTCGCGGTAAAGACCGATATGACCGATTCTTGCCGAAGGTATCAGCGAACGGATTCCGTCAACCATACCGAGACCCGCGCGAAGGATCGGAATAATGGCAAGCTTTTTACCGGCAAGGTGCTTGACGGTTGTCTTGCAGATCGGAGTTTCAATTTCAACCTCCTCCAAAGGAAGGTCACGCGTTACCTCATAGCACATGAGCATGGCGATTTCGGAAACAA
>JBJFHV010000549.1:0-4674 GCA_051894015.1 Acutalibacteraceae bacterium
AAGACGGCATTAGTTGTGTGCTATGACGAATGCCGGGATGTTTTTAGAGGTTGCCGATAATAGTATTATACATGATTGTAACCGAAATTTCAAGGAAAATTCCCAATAAATTCATCATTTCAGATATTTTTCGATCTCCGCATCCGTCATGTTGAACGTTTCGATCATATCGTCGATAAAAATGGCCTTCTTCTTTTCAATGATTTCCCGAAGCTCCTTGACGCTCGTTTCCCATTTGGTCATGCTGACGCTGTCGCTCCAGCGCTTGCAGTGATACGGCATCTCCGGCTCGATCTCTTCGATCAGTTCATCATAAATTTTCAGCATACGGTCGGTGTCGAAGGTCGTTTTCAGGTGCTCGGAATGAATTTCAAGAAGCCGCGTCCTGAAATCGGGGTTTTTGATCAGTCCGACCATGATCGTCGTCCGGAATGCGTCGCCGACACCGTGTCCTTTCGGATCGAGATAGTTATTGATGTAGTTGAGCGTATACGTTGACGGATACAGCGCCCAGTCCACGTCAAAGAACACCCACCGCCATTTTCCGCTGTCGGTCTTTTCGCGGTAAAAGCGGATATTGCCGGTGTCCGTGTTCGTAAAGAACGATTCGCACATCCAATAGCGGATCAGCTCGTCAATATCAATCTGCGAGCAGACGTATTGATAGCATTTTTCGTCTCTCATATCATGCGTTTTTATGTACTCCAAAAGTGCGTTATAGCTATCAATGCTTCCTCTCTGAACAATGCTGTTGCCTTTGATAAAGTCAATATTATCCGGATCCACGCCCCTGTGGTTGGCAAAATAATCCTCGTCAATCTTTTCACGAAGGTCGTAAATGCCGTGGTACTTGCCGTTGACGTAAGTGACAACCGGCTGATAGTCCATAAAATCAACATCCACGCTGTCTTTGATGACCATGGCGCAAAACGCGTCGCGGATATGGCTTTTGGTGAAATCCTGACCGCTGTTTCTCAGGATAAAGGAAGAGAACACATTCACGTCGCAGTCGTCAAAAAACGGATAGCAGACTTCGGTCGGGCCGTATTTATCACGAAGATTGATCGAAACGCTCTTTTGCGGCAGAGCACGGCTGTACTGACCGAAGACCTTGATTCCGGCATCAAAATTCAGCTGAGAAACGCCGTCTTCCGTCATGAATTCGAAGTTGACCGGCCGTTCCCAATCCTGCCAGTAATTCGCGCCGACATACGGAAACTCTTGGCTTTTGCCCGGACCGTCCGCCCAGATACCGGTGTTGTAGTCGTAAAGATTCTTGCTGTCGGTGGTCAGAAAGACAACGGGCAGACTGTGCTTTCTTCCGACAAGATAGGTCGCTGTAACAGTGTCCGAGGGGATAGCGGATGGGGAAAAAGCCTTGACTCTTAAGACGGTCGTTTTGTTGATCGTGAGCGGCTCGGAATAAACCGGGGACTTCTCTGTCGGTTCACTTCCGTCAAGCGTATAGTGCACCGTACCCGCCGAAGCGCTGACCGAAACGGTGCTGCCCTTTTTGACATAGGTACTCTCCCTCGAAAGGACAGGGTTCGCCAGAGCAGAAGAAAGCTTTTTTTGCGGATTCGCCGCGGCGGGCGTCAGCTTATTGTAATAAACCACATCGTCCGTGCCCGTAATATCTCTTCCCGCCGAATAGCCGCTTGAAAGCCTCGTATATTCAAGCGTATCAACAGCAACATTGTTCTTATCGAGCAGATAAACCGTCTCCCCGTAGCGGTTGAGTCCGTAGCTTACATAAATATTGCCCGTTGTCGTGCTGACACGGTCGCTGTCACCGCAGTAAATCGCAATATATTGACCCGGCGCAATTTCCTTGTCCGGAAGTGAGTGAAAGCTCTCTGACTTTTTCGAATCGGAGAGCTTATAGTTTTTCAGGTTAATGGTTTTATTGGTGTTGTTGCGAAGCTCCACGTAATCGAAATATTCGCCGAGAGAGGACTGCGGTGCGGTGGTGTTGACCGCCGCAACCTCCGTAATCGCAACCGCCTTGTTACCCGTTCTTCTTGCCGAATCAACGCTGTCGAACGCCTTGAGCGTGTTCGCTTTTCCGGGAGTTGCTTTGGCAAAAAAGGCAAAATGCGCGTTATCCTTGGCAGGTCTGCCGCAGGAAATGTTGGAAATCAGATCATAAACCGTGCACGAATCGACGGTGTTACCGACCGAATCGAAAAGGCAGAGAGTATCCTCGTCGCCCTTGAGCTTGAAGTCACAGTGAAGCGACGCACCCTTTTTATACGTCTTGGTCTTTCCGGAAAGGTAAACGACAAGATACTTTCCTCTTTCAATCGTCACGTCAGGGAACGCCCATTTCTGCTTGTCGGCTTCGTCGTCGGAAAGATAGTAGCCCTTAAGCGACACACTGCTGTCACCGGCGTTATACAGCTCCGCAAAGCCGACAAACTCGCCGTCCTCGTCCATCACGGTGCAGTTGGAGGAGGTAGCGTATTCGTTGATGAGAATGGTTTTGCCTTTGGCGGTGTTTTTATATTCGGTTTCTTCCGGCGTTTCTTCGTTTTCCGATATAGTATTTGCCTTTCCCGGGGTCGGGTTCGGCAAAACGGCGACTTTCTTGTTTTCGTCAATACCCATACTCTGATCTTCCGAGAGCTTGGAAAGATTGATGCAGTTGACAAGCCGTCCCTTGGCGTTATACAGCAGTACGCTTTCACCCGACGAGGCGCTTAACGAAAACGGCACATGAATAATTTTCCGTCCGCTGTCGATTTTTTCGGTACCGTCGGCGAACACGACAAGGTATTCTCCGGGCTTCATGGAAATCTTCGGGAACGTGAATTTTTCAGAACCGTCGGAAAGAATGTACCCCTCAAGGCTGATGGATTTATCCGTCGGGTTGTGAAGCTCGATCCAGTCGCACATATCCCCGTTTTCGTCGGCGTAGGTGCTGACGTTATCGGACATGACCTCCGAAACATAAATATCACTGTCAAGCACGGACTGATCGCACGCCGTAAAGCAAAGAAGCACGGCAAACAAAGCCGCAGCAAGTATGAACCCTTTTTTCATTTTCTCCTCTTTCTCCGGTGATCGTTCACCGTCTGTTATTTGATGATATCGCAAAAGACCGCCCCGTTGGCTTTTTGAAGATTTTCGGGCGTAATAAAAATCTGAACACCGAGCGCGCCGCCGCTGATGATGATTTCCTCGTGGTTTTCCGCACTCTGATCGACAACCGTTTTAAACGGCTTTTTCATGCCGATCGACGTACAGCCTCCGCGGATATAGCCCGTAACACTTTTGATGTCCTTGACATGAAGCATTTCAATGCTCTTTTCGCCGACCGAGGAAGCCGCTTTTTTCATGTCCAGCTCTTTATCGACGGGAATGACAAAAACAAAGTGCTCGCCTGAACGGCCGACAGTCATCAGTGTCTTGAACGAGAGCTCATACGGCTGAGAAAGCTTGTCGGCAATATGCACGCCGTCGATAAACTCGTCACATTCATAAAAATTCGCCCGATACGGAATTTTCATTTTATCAAGGATTCTCATGGCGTTGGTTTTCGGTGTTTTCTCTTTGGCCAAAGCTTTTTGCGCTTCCTTTCCGACAGAAATTGACTGTTGTCGACTTTTTTAGTATAATACCATAAGAAAAAAAACATTTCAACAGCAAGGTGAAAAAATTTTGAACAGAAACATATTAATCTGTCCGGTATGCGGTAAAGATCTTTATGAAGAAGATAAAGCTTTCGTCTGCCGGAACGGGCACAGCTTCGACAAAGCGAAAGAGGGTTATGTCAATCTGCTTGCCGGCTCACATAAAAGCGGCGACAAAACCGGCGACAACAAAAGCATGGCCGCCTTACGGCGCGACTTTCTGAATAAGGGCTATTTCTCCTCTCTTGCCGACGCGGTGATCGGGCAGATCAAAAAAACTGAAATCAGACGTCCGACCGTCCTTGATATCTGCTGCGGCGAAGGCTATTACAGTCAGCAGGTACTGACAAACACCGACAGCGTTCTTTACGGCTTTGATCTTTCGAAAAGCATGGTGCGCCTTGCGGCAAAAAGAAAAACAGGCGGCACGTTTTTTGTTGCCAACCTGTCGCATATCCCGGTCAAAGACGAAAGCGTTGATACTGCTTTTCATCTGTTTGCGCCGTTTCACGAAAAGGAGTTTGCAAGGGTACTGAAAAAAGGCGGTACGCTCATCACCGCCGTCCCGGGCGAAAATCATCTTTTCGGGCTAAAAGAAGCGGTGTACGAAAAACCATATAAAAACGACGAAAGGCTCCCCGAAACCGCGATCTTAACCCTTACGGACACCGTCAAAGTCAAAAACGAAATCACGCTTGAAAGCGCAGACGACATTGCCGCCCTTTTCGGCATGACACCGTATTACTATAAAACAAGCCCCGCCGACAGGGCGAAGCTTTTGGGTCTTCATAAGCTGACCACACAAACCGAATTTGTTTTAGGTGTCTATCAGAAGCGATGATCAGATATCGTCCTGATCCTGTTCGGGAATCAGTTCCCCTTCCTTTGACGGCTTTCCCGTATACCACCCCAAGACATCCGAGCTTTCGTTTGCCTCGTTACGGAAGGCGGCGACGGCACGCAGTACTTTCGGGTGGTTCGTTTTTTTTCGGCTGAATTTACGTTTATTCATGACTCTTTCCTTTCTTGATTTTATCTTGCC
>JBJFHV010000550.1:0-4667 GCA_051894015.1 Acutalibacteraceae bacterium
ATCAAAGGTAAAGGAACCATTGTAACGCAGGAAAGAATCAAGGAGCCGTTGCTGAAGATCGCAGGTTTTACCGACGAGATGAAAGAAAAAGGCATCGTGCCGTCGACAAGCTATGCGCACATCGAAAGAAAAAATGTTTCCGGCTATATCGCCGAGCTTTTCGGCCAAAGCAAATCAACCTATTTTACGGTTCTTGAACGGGTGCGGTGCATCAACGGCGTTCCCGTCGGCTATTTTACGACTTATCTGCCCGAATCTCTCGGTCTCTCTTATGACAGCCGGCAATACTATTCGTCGCTTTATGAAAAGCTTAACCGGGAATACGGCATTACGATTGATACTGTCAGACAGACCATTACGGCAGAAATTGCCGACAAGAAAACGAGAGAAATGCTGAATCTGTCCCCGGGCGAGGCGGTCATGGTGATGAAAAGGCAAGCCTTTTCGGAAAACAAGCTAATTGAATATTCAGTCTGCAACTATGACAGCAAGCGGTATGAATACAATATGGAATTAAGGGGCGGGGAGAAAATATGAATACAGGATATCATAATTACGATAAATATCCGTTTATTAAAGCACAGGGCAAGGCATACAGCGGATATGAGTCAATAAAAGCCTTGATAAATAGAAGCAATGAGCGTATTATTGTTCTTGACTGCTATCCCGTGGTCGATGTGAAAAGCATCGTAAACGGTATCGGCGAACTGTTTGATGAGATTTTCTATACCGACACCTGCGCTTACTGCGGTGATGAACTGACTGAAAAGATGCAGAAAAATCTGACAGACGACCGGATTTTCGGGGTCATGACAACGGACTGTCTTACCGATTACTTCATTGACAGTAAGATTGCCGAAATGCAAAGCCGTATCCGGAACGCAGACGGACGGGTGCTTGTCATCGGCGTGGGTGCCATGCTTGTCTGGAAAAGCAGTTTCAATGTTCATTGCTCCGTTGCACGTTGGGAAAGTCAGCTGCGTTTCCGGAAGGGTGCGCCGAACTGGAACTGTGATAATTATGATATGGATCCGCTGACGAAATTCAAGCGCGGCTATTTTGTTGAGTGGAGAATAGCGGACAAGCATAAAATTGAACATCATGAGCAATTTCATTATTTTATGGATACCAATTCCCTTGACTGCCCTAAGTTGATTTCAAGGAGCGATTATGATAACGCACTCGAAAAAGCGGTCAATACACCTTTTCGTGTTGTTCCGTATTTTGACCCGGGCGTATGGGGCGGTCAATGGATGAAAGAGGTTTGCGGACTTGATAAAACGAAAAATAATTTTGCCTGGTGCTTTGACTGCGTACCCGAAGAAAACAGCGTTTTCTATGATTTTGACAATGTCAAGGTCGAAATGCCGGCGCTTGACATTGTGCTTCTTAAAGGCAAGGAGCTTTTAGGCGAGCGGGTGCAGGCAAGATACGGCAACGAGTTCCCGATCCGCTTTGACTTCCTTGACACGATGGACGGCGGCAACCTCTCTTTGCAGGTGCATCCGACAACGCAGTACATACAGGAAAAATTCAATATGCGATACACGCAGGACGAAAGCTATTACATACTGGACAGCGGCGAAAACAGCTGTGTCTATCTCGGCGCAAAAGAGGACGTGAAACCGGCGGAGTTTATCGGCGCACTTCACAAAGCGCAGGAAACGGGCGAAATCAACGTCGAACGGTATGTCAACAAATGGCCGGCAAAAAAACACGATCACTTCTTAATCCCCGGCGGAACGCTTCACTGTTCGGGAAGAAACGCCATGGTGCTTGAAATTTCGAGTACACCGTATATTTTTACGTTCAAGCTGTGGGATTGGGGCCGGCTCGGTCTTGACGGAAAGCCTCGCCCGATCAACATTGAGCACGGCAGTAAGGTTATAAACTATTCGAGAGATACGAAATGGGTCAAGGAAAACTTGATTGACAAATTTGAGCCACTTGAAAAAACCAATACTTATTCAGCCGAAAAGACGGGACTTCATATTTTTGAGCCGATCGAAACGGTGCGCCATTGGTTCACCGATGCGGTGCTTCACAAGGCGAACGGCAGTGTCTGTGTGTTGAACCTTGTTGAAGGCGAAGAAGCCGAGGTGATAAGCCCGAACGACTCATTTGAACCGTATGTCGTGCACTACGCAGAGACGTTCATCGTTCCGTCAAACGTGGGCGACTTTATCGTAAGACCCACCGGAAAAACAAAAGGAAACAAGCTTGCAACCATCAAAGCAACTATCAGGTGACAGCTATGATTTTTACTCTTGACATCGGCGGAACCTATACCAAATACGCCGTTATTGACAACGAAAAAATAATCCGCAAGGGCAAGTGGAGAACGGTGGACGATTTCAGAATGTTACTCGAAAAAATCGACAGCGTGATGTGTTCTCCCGTTGTCCGTATCGGCATTTCAAGCGGAGGCTTCTGGGACGAAAACGGGAAATCAATCGGCTATGAAACCGTTGAAAGCACATCGGAAAACCGTTTGACAAAAGTGCTGTCGGAAAAATACGGCTGCCCTGTTTTTATCGAAAACGACGCCCGCTGTGCGCTGCTTGCGGAGAAAAAATATGGCGTGCTCAAAGACTGTCGGAATGCGGTGCTGTTTGTTCTTGGTTCATCGCTCGGCTGTGCGGTTCTGATCAACGGAACGCTGTTTTCCGGAAGCACAAAGCAGGCGGGAGCGATGTTTATGATGCCCGAATACTATGACGAAGACAGCTATCGTTTTGACGAACGGGCCAACAGCATTAAACTTACAAAAAAGTTTGACGCTTCTTTGGAATGCGGCGATATGCTTCTGATTGAAAAGGCGGCTTTGCAAAACGACAAAAAAGCCGCTGAACTGATTGAGTCTTACGCAAAAACCGTGGCTTTAAAGTGCTGGTATGCCTATTTAGCATACGATCCCGAGCTGATTGCTTTGGGCGGCGGCATTTCAAACAGCGAATACATCACCGATAGAATTCAATATTACCTGAACGGCTTTTTTGAACTTGACAAAAGCACAAGAACGCCGAAAATTACAAAGACGCAATTCGGCGAGGACAGCAACTTGCTGGGTGCTTCTCTTCTCGGTATCGGAAAAAACAAATAACAAAGCGGAGGAAACATATATGGAAACAACAAAAGAAAAGGAATCCTTGAAAACCAAAATTGTCAACGGCGTCGGGAAGTTCAGATCTCATTGGAATAAGCCGCCTGAGGGTTATCAGGTGGCCTACAAGGAATTTGCCGCCTTTGCGGCAGGGTGCGGAAGTCCGAATATGCTCGGTGTTCTGACGCAGTACACGACGATTGCGACAAGCGTTCACCTGATGATTTCTTATTTCAGAATGTCAACGGGTATGGCGTGGATTCTGACGATTTTAGCTTCGGTGATTGCGATTATCCGTTCGCCTATTCTGTCGATGATGATTGACAACTCTAACGGCAAAAGCGGAAAATTCAAGCCTTTTTTGCTGTGGTCGGCCATCGGTACGGCGGTCAGCTTTTCATTCGTTCCGTACATACCGGCTTCCTGGATGGATATTCATCTTTTCAGCATTCCTCTTCCGGCGATTCCGATTATGGGTGTTTACGAAGCATCGACAATTGACTTCAATCTCGGAATACTTTTAGCGTTTATCCTTATCCAGATCGGTCAGTTCTTTATCACGCTTCTCAATCAGAGCATTGCCGGTATTGAACAGACAATCTCAACCGTAGCGCAGGAGAGAGCGAACATCGGCTCGATCAAAGGTCTTGTATCGGGGCTTCCGAGCTCAATCGTCAACATCATACTTCCGATTCTTGCCGGCACGGTTTTTGCCAGACAGGGCGGCTGGAACGCCGTTGGAATGTACCGTATCATTTTCCCGGTCTGCGGTGTTTTAGGTGTATTGCTTGTCCTTCTTCTTGTCAAGGGCGTCGAGGAAAGAACGGTCGTCAAGCAGGAATATGTTGCCAGGGTTAAGTTCTCAGAGGGCATGAAGCTGTTAAGCCGGAGCAAGTATTTTTGGATTATTACCATATTCAATGCTTTTAACGCTATCCGCAATCTTGCCAATATCACAACATGGATCACTCAGTACAGCTTTGTCTCGGACACGGCGAAAACATGGGTCGGACTTTACTGTTCAACCATTCTGATGAACGCCATCGCCGTTGCGCTCCTTGTCGGACCGTTCCTGATAAAAAAATTAGGCAAAAGAAATCTCATGATCCTTTCCTGCGTCGGCTATGTTGTCATGATTGCGCTTCAGGTCATTTTCCATAAGAATCCGGTTCTGATTCTGGTTGTCTCATTCTTTGAACAGTTCTTCGGCGGCTTCTACTTCCTGACAGGTATCATGACCTCGGATATCATGGATGAAATCCAGATGAAAACCGGAAAGCGCCTTGAGGGCTTCTGGCAGAATTATATGGCGATTGTCACAACGGTAATCGGCGTATTTACCGGTATGCTGACACCGTTATTCCTGTCTTTCGGCGGCGTAGGCTTTTCGGACGATATTTCGCTTGCCCTGCAAAACGCAGAGCTTCGAAACAACATATTCTTCTATCAGTCGCTGCTTTCTCTCATCGGTGCTGTCATTGTCGCCGTTCCGTTTTTCTTCTACGACCTCACGGAGCAAAGGCACGCAAACATCGTCCGAGTTCTCAGAATCAGAGCGGCTGTC
>JBJFHV010000551.1:0-4656 GCA_051894015.1 Acutalibacteraceae bacterium
AAATGAACGAGCAGCCAACTGACTGCCCGCTTTGCTTTGTATTTCCGTTCTTATTTCACTTTAACACTCCTGGTAGCCGAAAATGAACCGTAAAGATTCTTTCCGCCGACCGTCTTATATGCCGCAACCTTGAAGTAATAGGTCTTGCCTGTCGTAAGCCCGGTCTTTGTGAAGCTGCTGACGGTGTTCTTTACGGTCGCAATCTTCGTGTACTTGCCATTGGCACTCGTTGACATATATATTACATATCCGCTTGCACCCGTCTGCTTGTTCCATGAAAGTACGGCTTTCTTGGTCCCGGCAGTGGACTTGAGCGTTGGTGTGCCGGGTTTCGTAGCAGCGGTTACCGTTTGATATCCTGATGACCAAAAGGCCTTGCCGTTCACGGTTGTGTATGCTTTTACAGCAAATTTATAGCTTGTTCCGCTTTTCAGCTTTGTAGCTGTATAAGATGCGGCGGTTGTTGTCTTCAGGACAGTATACTTTTTGGTTGATGTGTTATAAAGATAAACTCTGTAACCGGTTGCTCCGGGTACTGTTTTCCATGCAAGCTTGATTGCCGAAGAGGATGTCGCCACAGCAATCTTACTTGTTGCACCGGGAAGAATCGTGAAATACAATACTTTACTTCCGCTGTAATTGCCTTTGAAGATGATTTTGACGGCATACTGACCCGGATTTTTCCTTCCGGAAGCGTAGATAACGGTATAATCCGTGCCGTTTTTGAGAGTGTTGCCCTTGCTGTTCTTGACAGTAACGGTCGGGGTTATTGTTTTACCGCTGTATGTATATTTTGTTGCCGAAAGGGTTATGCTTTTCGGATAATATATCGTTGACTGCGATTTGATATATCCGCATACGGAGCATTTTGTGACGATACTGCCGTTCTTTGCGGTTGTAGCTTTCGTGGTTGTGGTTCTATATGTATGCGCTGTTTTGGCTATTGCTTCCGTTTTTGTCGCACCGCAAACCGTACAGGTATATGTTTTAACGCCTGTTGCCGTGCAGGTTGCCGCCTTCGTTACAACACCGCTGTTGTATGTATGGATATGAGCTTCCTCCGATAATCCTTTATATACAAACTCTGTACCGGTCAGCGTGTATATATAATAATCATCCAGGATGGTTTTCTCAGTATAGGGTTCGAGAGTTGAAATATCAACGGTTTTATCGAGGGTAAACACATATTGCTCATCCACACCGTCAATTTCCTCGGCAATCATTGCACATTTGTCTTCACTTACACTTGAATATTCATTATAAATAGCATATAAATTGCCTTTGCCGTCTGTATATATTTTATAAGTTGAACTGTAAATATAACAAGGATAAACCGACTCTTTGTTGCCGTCACTGTCAACGCTGTAACTATATGTAGATTTGGTGAATTCCTCATCAGTCAGAAAGTGTTCCTCCTTGCTCGGATCTCTGAAATAAGCATTGTATTTTTCATTATATACAAGTTTAGTCACCGTAAATCCATGTGCTGTGACGTTACCTTCTCCGTCATATTTTGTTGTTTCTGAACAACCGTAAATGCCTTCCGGATCTGCTGAATTCACCACTTTGTCTGTATAAGATCCTGAGTATTCATCTTCAAGCTTAGAAGATTCATATCCCTCATAATAAACATCGTGTTCCCGAATTGAGTTACTTTTCGTCACCGTGGGATTTTGACCGTTTGAAAAGGTGAACGCTTTGTCCGCATCGGTATATGTTGCGTCAATTATCTTTGCATCATCGACCTTGGCGTATAAATTGACATGAACATTTTTTCCGAAATTCAGCGATGAATTGCTTCCTTCAGAATAAAGAATGATTGCATTGTCATAAAGCTTTTTTGCATTCACACTCAAGGTACCGTTACCGATTATATTAAGTGTTCCGCCGTATCCATATCCCCAAATTCTGATTTGCGCTATTGCGCAGTCGCCGACAACATTTAAGTTAAAGTCGTCCCCCATACAGTTTGTTTCTAACACAAGATTTTCAGCTTTCAAACCTGTAATTGTAAGCGTATTTGAAGCTCTGTCATAAACAGCACCGTTTAAAGCATCATTATGTTCCTGAGCATCGGCAAATACATTATAGCCAACACAGCTCCAATCTTCATTATATTTAAAGTTACCGTTCTCATCAATTTCCAGAAACTTTATATAGGCAAGATTGTAGGAGCTGCCGTCAGGATAGGTAACCGGGCCCATCGGTCCGTTACCTGCAAATGCAGTCATCGGTGCAATTGTAAGCGCTACCAGAATTGACAGTAAAATTGATAACAGTTTTTTCATAAATATCCTCCTTAACTTTATTTTATAATTATTTTAAATTCTGCCACTATAAAAATCAATTCAATTACCATATTAGTCATTGACAGTGCGGTAATTGAATTTGACACAAAATTTATATATAATATAATTACAAAAAGGCGGTGATAACATGGGCTTTGACAACACATTGAACTATTTTATGCAGCAGGCATGCTGTACTTCAAAAGAGCTGGCTCAGGCAAGCGGTGTGTCACAGACGGTAATCAGCAGATACAGAAACGCAAAAAGGACTCCCTCTCCTGACAGCGACAGTATATCAAAGCTTGCCGAAGCTTTGGAAAGCCTTGCATCAGAAAACGGTGTTACGCTCAACAAAGAAGATATTGAAAATTCGCTCAGACTTTCTTTAGAAAAAGCTGATGATGAAATTGATACAGATGCGCTTGTCAACAATCTGAACACCCTTGTTTCTGTTTTAGGTATCAATGTTGCGAATCTCGCAAGAGCAATCAACTATGATCCGTCGCATTTGTCAAGAATCAGAACCTTTAAAAGAAAACCCTCTAATCCGTCAGAATTTGCAAGAAAAATTTCAGAATACACCGTAAGAAAATATGAAAGTGAAGAAGACCGAGCAATCATTGCCAATCTGACCGGCAGCAGCGGCGATGATTTGCAGACAGCACTGGAGCAATGGCTTTGCAACGGTTCATTGAATAATAAGGACTGTATTTTTGATTTTTTAACCTCGCTTAATAATTTCAACTTGGACGAATATATTGAAAGCATACATTTTAATGATATTAAGGTTCCTACCGTTCCGTTTAATATACCGATTAAAAGAAGCTATTACGGCACAAAGGATATGCGAAAAGGCGAGCTTGATTTCTTCAAGTCGGTCATTCTCTCGCGTTCACACAAAGATGTCTTTATGTGCAGCGATATGCCCATGGTTGAAATGGCGGAGGATATGGAATTTAACAAAAAATGGATGATTTCGATTGCGATGATGCTGAAAAAAGGACTTCATCTGAATATTATTCATAACATTGACAGACCGTTTCATGAAATGATGCTCGGACTTGAGGCGTGGATTCCGATTTATATGACCGGACAGATTTCACCTTATTATTTAAAAAAAGCCAACACAAGTGTTTACCGTCATCTGAATTATGTGTCGGGTACAGCGGCTCTTTCAGGGGAATGTATACGCGATCATCATAATGACGGAAAATATTATTTAACGCGTAATAAACAGGAGGTGGAATACTACAGAAAACAAGCAGATAATCTCTTGTCAAAAGCAAATACACTGATGAATATTTATCTGAAAGATGACAAAGAAATTTTTTATGCATTTCTCGCTCACGACGCCCTGAAAGAAGGCACCAGAAGAATCATCAATTCCTCGCTTCCTATTCATACCATATCCAAAGATTTATTCTTCAAAATTGCTGACAGAAACGGCTTATCCTCAAAAGACGCACACAGCATTTGGAATTGCATAGAAGATATAAAGGAAAGAACACAGAGCATACTGCAAAAGAGTAAGGTAATTGATGAATTTTCCGTAGTAAGTGAAGAAGAATTTATGAGTTCTCCGCTTTCTCTTTCCATATCAGAGGCATTTTTCGGGCAAGAAATCATATATTCTTACGCTGAATATACCGAGCATTACAGACAAACAAAGGAATTGGAAGAAGACTGTGCCAATTATTCGGTTTGCGAAAATGAATCCAAGGCATTTAAAAATATCAAGATAACGATTCATGAGGGGGAATGGGCGATGATTTCAAAAAGCAAAGCTCCGACTGTTCACTTTTTAACCCACCACCCGAAAATGGTTCATTCGATAGAAAATTTTAAGGTTCCCATAGCCGAATAAGATTATACGACCGCTTATAGAAACCCCCTCTTTTACCTTTTTATTCAACACAACACCCGACTGCCGTCCGACAGTCGGGTGAAATTCATTTGATGTTTCCTTGTCCGGAACATAAACTCACTCAAAGAGTGAAATCATTCATAATGTCCTGCTCTCTTATCATCGTCATAACCATCAGGCACGCAAACGCGAACACAAATATAACAGAAAGAACAGAAATCACAATCGCCGCCACAGCGTACTTCTTTGACGAGGCGGAAAGCCGTGCCGCGGCAACCGTTTCCTTTAACAAAACCGCTCTTTCAAAATTGTTGAACTTGAAGAGCGATACAGCGGCAAGAATGATGCCGATGATATTCATAGCAAGCGCACTGATAATCAAAGCGGCGGCAGGCAAAGAGCTTCTGACTTCCTTTTTCGCCTTTCCGGGCAAAATCTCTGTTTCCTTTATTTCGGCTTCGGCGGTCAGCCTTTCGCCGCAGTGGTTGCAGTAACGGCTTTCAT
>JBJFHV010000552.1:0-4649 GCA_051894015.1 Acutalibacteraceae bacterium
GGCCTAAAATATTCCCGCACTCCACAGCATAAAAGCCGATAAGCGTTCCGAAATTCAATTTATCCATTCCGAACGCGGCGGTAAACGAACCCATCGAAGCAAACATTTCGGACATTTTATCGGCTTCGCTTTTCATCTGCGGAAACATAAAAATACAAATCACAATAAAAAAGCCGATCGACGCCGTCCAGATAATCAGGCTTTTCAGGCTTTGCTTACACTCATGAACAGTAACCGTCATTTTTCTTCGCCTCCGTCCGAATAATAATGCATAAAAATCTCCTCTAAATCCGGCTCAGAAACCGTAAAGTCCGTTACCGTTCCGCTTTCGAGACATTCAAGAAGCGCTTTCACGTCGCCGCCGTAAAGGAAGCTGACGCCCTCATCTGTTTTCTTCACGTCCCTCACGCCGACAAGCGACTCAACGCTGATACTCCCGCTCACGGCAACACGCTTTGCGTTGGTTCTGGAAAGAGCGTCAACACTGTCACAGGCAATGATTCTGCCGTCGCGGATAATCGCCGCCGTCTGACAGTATTTTTGTACTTCCGAAAGAACATGGGAAGAAAGAAATACCGTTGTGCCGGCTTTGTTCCGTTCTCTTAAAATATCGAAAAATTCCTTTTGCATCAAAGGGTCCAGTCCGCCCGTCGGCTCATCAAGAATCAAAAGGTCGGGATTGTGCTGTAAAGCGCAGACAATAGCGACTTTTTTGCGGTTGCCGAAAGACAGATCGTCCACCTTCCGGCTTACATCAAGCTGTAACCGTTCACAAAGTCTCTTGGCTTCCTGCTTACAGTCCGCTTTCCGCATTTTCGCGGAAAAGTTCAAAATGTCTCCGACTTTCATCCCGTGATAAAAAGCGATTTCGGACGGGAGATAGCCGATGTGCTGCAAGAGATTATTTTTTTCTTTGACAATATCCTTTCCGAAAATCCGGGCGCTTCCGCCGCTTGGAGAAATCAAACCTAAAAGTGTTCGGATCGTCGTCGATTTTCCGGCTCCGTTCGGACCGATGAAGCCGTAAAATGCGCCCTCGGGTACGGTCAGATTCAGGTCGGTAATCCCCCTGACCTTTCCGTAATATTTCGTCAGGTTCACGGTTTTAATGGCTTCCATAGTATCACTCCTTCCGTAGATAAACCGATTTCCAGAACTCAATCATCCGGCTGAAATCTCTTTCCATTTCGTCGATGTCGATATCGCCTTTTTGAAGCTTTTCCCAAAGATACCCCTCGCTTGCCCAATACATATCCTGATACATGGCTTGCAGGTCAATTCCCGGAACGAACTGTTCGGGATTAAGATTGCTCAGCGTTGTGCTTCCCTTAAGATTAAAATGCTTTTGGATACTTTTCTGGATTTCACCGCAGACCGCCGGGTCTTTTTCATAAAAAGCTTTGATAACAAACGGCCCGATGTCCGGGTACTGCCGCATGATACGGATTTTCGCCTGCATTCCCCGGTACATACTTTCAAAAAGATCGGTTTGCTCGTAACATCCGCTTTCCCGAAGTGTTTTTATCGTGATGTCGGCGCAGTTTTCCCACAAAAACAGATACAGTTCTTTTTTGTTATAAAAATAATGGAACAAGAGAGATTTACTGATCCCTGCGGCATCGGCAATTTCGCTCATCGGACTTTTCTTGTAAGAATTCTGAGAAAAGACCCGGTATCCCGCATTGATGATCGCCTGCTGTTTTTCTATGGGTAAAGAAAAGAATTTTTCGTTCATATTTTCCTCCGTTGATCGGTTCGGTCAATACCCATTATACTCCGTTGACCGTTTTTGAGAAGACCCCTGTGAAAAGTTTTTTAACGTTTTCTTGCCATAGATTGTGCTACATTTTTCTTATTGCGAGTTGACATTGTTTGGTTTCAAAACTATAATGTAAGCAGTGATAATCGGAAGGAGAACCGTTATGAAAAAAGTAATTTCATTCGTTTTATGTTTTGTTATGCTTATGGGAACCTTCTGTCTAAGCGCAAGCGCATTGAGCATCAAATCGTCAACAGACAAGCTCAATGCACTTTTTCTTGACGGAGAGTACGAGGGCATGGATTGTGTCTACTATTCACCGGCAAAAAAGGGTGACACAACGAAGTACCCCCTTTTCGTGTGGCTTCACGGCAACGCTTCGGGTACCGAGCCTCGCCGTCAGCTGAAATACAGACGCTTCTGCAATTGGGCAAGTGACGAATTTCAGGCTCGTTTCAAAAATGCAGGAGGCTGTATTCTTTTCGCGCCCCGCTCAAACGGAGCAACAAATTCGTGGAGTGAAATAACCACCGCTCATCTTAAGAGAATGATTGATGCATTTATCAGCGACCACAAGGATCATATTGATATGTCGCGAATCTATATCAGCGGCTATTCCGTCGGTGCGGATATGACATGGAGTATGCTTCTTGCTTACCCGGATTTTTTTGCCGCCGGTATTCCTTGTTCTGCCATTACACCTCCGACAGCGGCAGAGGTTTCAAAGCTCTGTGACACTTCCGTGTGGATGATAAACTGCGATATCGATTTCTGGGCAGGTGCTAAGACAAGTTCCATCAAGCCTGTTTTCAACGCGATCAAAAAATCATCCAACCGTAAAGACGGCGTCAGACTGACAAGTCTTTCTCAGGTTGTGCTTGCCAACGGCGAAAAGCAGGGCAGTTACCAGCAGGAGCATTACACGTGGGAGACGGTCACCTATGATATGCATATGAACGATCATGTTACGCCTTATCAGTACGCAACCACCGTTGACGGAAACGGCAAAACAATCAGCTTCGAGAATCCGGAAGAGGGCGTCATCTCTTGGCTTTCGCAGCAGACAAATAAAAAAGCTGACGACAATGGCGGTTCGGGGCTCAAGGCTTTCTTCAATAAGATCATTGAATTTTTCAAGAGTCTTTTCAGTATTTTCTTCAGATGATTTCAAAAGCTCGGGGCTGTCTCGCTAAGACAGCCCCGCAGTTTTTTTCTGTTTAAAGATCGGTATTCGGATTGATAAACCGATTGCGCTTTTCGGTCGCCTTTCCGAACTGAATCGCCCTTGTCGGGCAGGCGTTGATGCACCGCAGACACTGCGTACATTCGTTTTTGACCCAGACAGGCTTGCCGTTTTTCATTTCGATCGCCCCGTCAACACAGCCGCTTGCGCATTTTCCGCAGGAAATGCATTTGTCCGTGACGAAAAACTTTTTTGTCTTTCTGAAAGGCTTATAGAACGGATACATCACGGCGGTCATGATTTTTGCGCCCTTGTTATCGTCGAAATCGCCGTCCTTTTTTTCGGCGACTTTTTCCGCAAGAAGGTCAATCTTCGGATTGATTTCAAGAAGCATCTTGTCCGCTTCCTGCTGCGTCTGAATGTTATACATCGGAATATAGTTATCCACCATCACCGCAGAATACGAAGCGTTTACCGTCACTCCTTTTTCGGTAAGCAGCTTATGAAGCATCTTGCCGGCGTTTGCCGTGTTGCCGCCGCAGGAAAGAGCCGTAAAAATATAGTTGTCGCCTTTGAGCGTCAGACTCATTTTTTCGATAAACTCTCTTACGCATTTCGGTACGCCCGAAAAATAGACAGGGATAACGAAGCCTATGCTTTCACCTTTATCGGCGGAAAAATCGGTTTTATTGCTTTTGAGTGCGTCCGCTATGCTGACAAGCGGTTCGCCGAGCTTTTCGCCGATTCTTTCGGCAAGGTATTTAGTGTTGCCGGTTCCCGAAAAATAAAAGATCATGGTGTTTCCTCCTTTTCCTCATACATCGAAAGTACCTTAATTACGTCTTTGATCGTATCCGTTGCGGTGTGCTTGAGAAGCTTTACCGAAATATACTGCTTGTTCGACACGGCGCTGATCATCACTCTGCCCCGTAAGAATTTACCTAGGAGGGCAATATGTCCGGGCTTGATGTCGTTGATGAAAACAAGAATCATTTCGCCCTTCTGAACGATTTCATAGATACCAACAGCACTCGCCTTGTTTCTTATCAGTGCAACATCAATCAGACCCTTAACACTTTCGGGCGGTTCGCCGAAACGGTCGATAAATTCGTCGAGTACGTCCATAGCGTCCTCTTCGTTGCGTATCGAAGCAATACGCTTGTACATACCCAGGCGGTTTTTGACCGAGTCAATGTAGGTTTCGGGAATGTGGGCGTCGATGGCAAGGTCGATCAGACATTCCTTTTCTCCGCTCTTGGTCTGCGTATCGGCCTCGCCTTTTTCCTCGCTGATGGCTTCGGATAAAAGCTCCAGATACATATCGTACCCGACCGCCTCCATGTGTCCGTGCTGCTGTGCGCCCAGGATATTGCCGGCGCCGCGGATTTCAAGGTCACGCATCGCAATCTGAAAGCCCGAGCCGAATTGCGTAAATTCACGGATCGCCGAAAGCCGCCGCTGTGCAATTTCGGTAAGCTGTTTGCGGTTGTCGTAGGTAAAATAAGCAAAGGCTCTTCTTGCGCTTCGCCCGACACGTCCTCTGATCTGATGAAGCTGAGCAAGGCCTAACTTATCTGCGTCCTCGATAATCAGCGTGTTGGCGTTCGGTACGTCAACGCCGGTTTCGATGATCGTGGTGCAGACGAGAATATCAATTTCACCCTCAAGAAGCTGTCGCCAGACCTCGCTGAGCTGTTCCTCGCTCAT
>JBJFHV010000553.1:0-4585 GCA_051894015.1 Acutalibacteraceae bacterium
AAATCCGGTTTTCCTCATATCCGAGCGTTGTGATGTTCAGTTATCTTTTTCTTTCAGAAATTGAACGAAACAATCTTGTGAAAATCATTGAGGGAATTAAATTTAAGGTCCCGACCGAGCAGATAGGAGAGAGTCTTCTCGGTGTCGGCGACTGACATCTAACAACATAACTTTACTTTATAGCATTTTAAAGGACGGTGATTGACTTTGGCAATCAAAAGAATGAAGCTTGTGAAGATAAGCGGACCGTCGTCTAAGCTTGACAAAATCATATCCGTATGCTGCACACTCGGTGATTTTCACCCGGAAAACGCCGGTCAGTATGTCTCGCAGTCATTGGGATATGTGCCTGTCAGTGAAGAAAGCCCGTATTTACAGACGCTTCAAAGCATCAAGGAGCTTGCAGACAGCTACGGTCTCGACCTTGAATCGCCCGGCAAAGCCAAAAAGGCGGTAATCGACGACCGGACGTCCGAATATATTGAGCGGGTCGGCGAAAAGCTCCGTCAGCTTAACGACCAGAGCAAGCAGCTTACCGAACAGTTGAGCGAATGCGAGACTGCGGTCGAAAAATACGGACATTTCAGCGGTCTGGGAATCAATCTTGAAGAGCTTTTCGGCTGTGAATTTATTTCCACAAGATTCGGACATCTTTCAAGGGAAAGCTACGTCAAGCTGACGAGGGCGTACGGTGACAATCCGTATATTCTGTTCTGCCCGTGTTCGAGCGATCAGGACGGCTATTGGGGCGCTTATTTTTCCCCGAAAGACCGTGCGGACGAGGTGGACAGAATCTTTGCTGCGCTTCAGTTTGAACGGCTTCATGTTCCGGGAGCCGTCGGAACGGCCGATGAGATCATTACGAAATTAAAAGAAAACATCGAAATTATCAAAAATTCCAAAGCTGAGCTTGATAAACAGATCAGCGAAACATGGCAGCAGGAAGGCGATAAGATTAAAGCACTTTATCTGAAGCTTACCGACCTCAACACTGTTTTCGAGCTTCGCCGCTATGCGGTTTATCATGCGAAAAGCTGTTTCTTTGTCGGTTGGATACCGGCAAGCGATGAGAAAAAGTTCAAAGAACGAATCGGCAAGTATCCCGAGTTTGTTGTCGAAATCGAGTCACCGAGCAAGGATTCAAAGGTTATGCCACCGACAAAGCTCAAGAATTTTTTTGCGGTAAGACCCTTTTCCTTCTTCGTTGAAATGTATGGACTTCCGTCATACTACGATATAGATATCACCGCTTTTGTTGCGATCACCTATACTCTTCTTTTCGGAATCATGTTCGGAGATCTGGGACAGGGTCTGGTTCTCGCAATCGGCGGACTGATCTTCTGGAAAAAGACCGGCTCTCAGCTTGGTAAAATTCTTGTCCCGTGCGGAATGTCGTCGATGTTCTTCGGGTTCATTTTCGGGTCGGTGTTCGGCTTTGAGCACGCGCTTGATCCGGTATACAAAAAACTCGGCATGAACGGCAAACCCGTTGAGGTTATGGAATCGATCAACACGGTTTTGCTTTTTGCTATCGGCATCGGCGTGACTCTTGTCATCGTGGCTATGGTCATCAACGTCATCACGATGTTAAAAAAGCGAAAGATCGGCTCGGCTTTGTTCACGGAAAACGGCATTACGGGTATCATCGTGTATGTCGGCGGAGCCAACCTGATTTATGCGTTTATGGCCAAAAAAGGTATTTTTTCGACAAAACTCAGCGCGATTATGCTGCTTGTCGGAATCCTCATTTTGTTCTTCAAGGAAATGCTCGTACCGCTTCTTGACGAAAAGAAGTTCAAAAAGCCTGACAGCATGATGGACTTTTTACTTCAGAACTTCTTTGAATGTATCGAGTATATCCTTTCCTACTTCAGTAACACGCTTTCGTTCCTTCGTGTCGGCGCCTTTGTTATTGTTCACGCCAGTATGATGATGGTTATCTTTACTCTTGCAGGCGACACTTCATCAGTCAAAGGCATCATCGTTGTGATTCTCGGCAATATTCTGATTATTGCGCTCGAAGGTCTTCTCTCCGGTATTCAGGGCTTGAGACTTGAGCTTTACGAGATGTTCAGCCGATTCTTCGAAGGCAACGGTAAGCCGTTCAATGCTATTCGTTTTGCATCAAAAAATAAGTAAAACCGATCCCTTCGGTATTTACCCGAAGAAAAATAAAATTAAATTTTGGAGGAAAAAACCATGACAACCTTTTTCTATGCTGCACTTATTATCGTACCGGCAGTCGTTCTTATGCTTTCTGCTTTCTTTACATTCAGAAGCCGCTTTAACGGCAAATCTGCCAAAAAGAGTATGCGAATCAATCTTGTAACCTTCCTTGTACTGATTCTGATGGTAAGCCTTCTTGCTTTCGGCGTTTCCGCTTCTTCCGATGCTCCGGACACCGATGCGGCACCCGCACAGACAACAGAACAGACGACGGAAGAAACCGCTTCCGCAACGCAGGCAAACGGTCTCGGACTTCTTGCCGCCGGTCTTGTAACCGGTCTTGCCGGTATCGGCGGCGGTATTGCCGTAGCAGCCGGTGCTCCCGCTGCCATTGCCGCAACAAGCGAGGATCCGAAGTCCTTCGGTAAGAGCCTTATCTTCGTTGCCCTCGGTGAATCCATCGCTCTTTACGGCGTTGTTATTTCCATTCTTATCCTCAATAAGGTCTAAGACAATGAGAATGTTTCTTTTGTCAGGCGATGAGGATACCGTTACGGGTATGCGTCTTGCAGGAATCGAAGGAACGGTTGTCAAAAGTGAAGAGGAGCTGTTGACTGAGGCGGAAAAAGCGGAAAATGATCCGGATATCGGTATTCTTCTTGTTACGAATACCCTGGGTCAGCTTTATGCCGACAGTATTGTTGAAATCAAGAAGAAGTCGAAGATCCTTGTCACACAGGTTCCGGATATGCTGAACCCTTCCGCCGCCGGCGATTCCATTACCCGCTATGTTCGTAACGCAATCGGAGTCAATGTGGATTGACGCTCCGAAAAGGAGGAAGAAAATTGATCAATCAATACGATAAACTGGAGCGCTTTGCCGAGGTCATCAACAAAAATGCCATGGCACAGTGCAAAAAAATCGATAAGCAGACCGCGAAGCTGCGCAAAAAGCAGCTTGCCGAGATCGAAGCCGAGATTACGGGGGAGACCGACAAGAAGCTGACGTATGAAACGGAAAGACTCAGAAATCAGACCAACCGCGAGATTTCAGCACTCAAACAGGAAAGCACCCGGAAGCTTCATCAATACCGGGATGAAATCACCGAGAGCGTTTTCAAAAAGGCGGAAGAAAAGCTTGTCGAATTTACAAAAAGTGACCAATACGACAACTATCTTTATGAGTGTATAAAACAGCTTATCCTGGCGGTTGACGGAAAGCTGACCTTGCTGGTAAGAGACTGTGACGTCGAAAAGGCGAAAAAATGCGTTTCGCAGCTTTCTCCCGAAAGCGAAGTGAAGGCGTCTGCGGATATCCGGATCGGCGGAGCTTGTGCTGTGAATGCGGACGAAACCGTTTTTGCGGATAATACACTTGAAGAAAGCCTTGAGAAGCAAAGAGAGGTCTTTATGGCCGAATCAGGACTTTCATTTGATGAATAACACTCGACGAGGTGAGAAGATTGCCAAGTGAAAATGTAATCTATTCAATTAACGGACCGGTTATCACCGTCAGGGGTAAAACCGAGCTTTCCATGATGGAAATGGTCTATGTCGGCTTTGACCGTCTTGTCGGCGAGGTAATCGGACTTGAAAATAACGTGACGACCATTCAGGTTTATGAGGACACCGTAGGACTTAAGCCCGGCGAGCCGGTCTATTCAACAGGAAGCCAGCTTTGCGTCACCTTAGGCCCCGGAATTCTCAGCAACATCTTTGACGGAATCGAAAGACCGCTTCCGGCGCTTGAAGAACAGACAGGCTCCTTTATCGGAAAGGGTATCAATGTCCCTTCGATTGACGAAGAAAAGCTGTGGGACGTCAAAATCCTTGTAAAGCCGGGCGATGCGCTTTCGAGCGGTGCAATTTATGCTCAGACGCAGGAAACGCCTGCTATTCTTCATAAAATCATGCTGTCGCCGCTTCTTTCGGGAACGGTTGTTTCCGTAAAACCGGACGGGAAATATAAGGTCAACGATGAGATTGCTTCTTTAAAAGACAAGGACGGCAACACGGTTTCGCTGACCCTTTGTCAGAAATGGCCGATCCGTATTCCGAGACCCGTTGAAGAAAGAATGCCGGCAACAAAGCCCCTTGTCACCGGTCAGCGTGTTATCGATACGCTTTTCCCGGTCGCAAAAGGCGGTGCGGCGGCGATTCCCGGCGGTTTCGGTACGGGCAAAACCATGACGCAGCATCAGCTTGCAAAGTGGTGCGACGCTGATATTATTGTCTATGTCGGCTGCGGCGAAAGAGGAAACGAAATGACGCAGGCTCTGACCGAGTTTTCCGAATTGATCGACCCGAGAAGCGGTAAGCCGCTGACGGACAGAACGGTGCTGATTGCCAATACCTCCAATATGCCCGTTGCCGCGCGTGAAGCGTCGATTTATACGGGTATCACCCTTGCCGAGTATTA
>JBJFHV010000554.1:0-4567 GCA_051894015.1 Acutalibacteraceae bacterium
GCTAAATCCAGAAAGTACAAATCGACTTTTATCCCGACAAACTAAAATTTATCACTCAGTTTACTGCTCGGTTACTAAGCTTTCAATTAAGCACCATACACCCCGGCATTGGTTTCGCCACGCGACCGGCATTGGTGGTCACCACGCGACGCCTTTATAATCAACACTTGACATTTTCCGCGATTCGGGTATAATCATACTTGCACAGTTTAAAGTGTAACGATTTAAACCGCTAAAGTGATTAGACGCCTTCTTGTAATTACTGTGTTTTTTCGAAGTAAATCGGCAAAAAAAGTTTGACCGAATGCTCAATTTGTTGTATAATAAAAAGAATAGTAAAATGGTGTTTTGTACGCCTGAACTTTGCAATATTTATTGAACGGGTGATATTATGTTTTCAGAAAAAATGTACGAATTGGGCGCAAAAAGCTCGGTCATCAGAGAAATATTTGAATACGGTAAGAAAAGAGCAGCCGAAATCGGAAAGGAGAATATCTTCGACTTCAGTATCGGCAACCCGAGCGTTCCGGCTCCTGCAGTGGTCAACGAAACGATCAAAGAGCTGATTGACACCATGGATTCGACCGTGCTTCACGGTTACACCTCCGCAATCGGCGATGAAGGCGCAAGAACGGCGATTGCCGACTATCTGAACAAGACCTACGGCACCGCTTTCAATCCGAATAATTTTTATCTGACCTGCGGTGCGGCGGCGTCTCTTACAATCACCTTTAACGCTCTTTGCGAAAAGGGAGACGAAGTGATTTTGTTCGCTCCGCTTTTCCCCGAATATATCGTGTTTGCCGAAAAGGCAGGCTTTAAGCCCGTTGTTGTGATGTGCGACGAAAACACGCTTCAGATCGACCTTGACGCCTTTGAAAAGGCAATCACCGAAGACACGAAAGCGGTTGTCGTCAATTCTCCGAACAATCCGTCGGGCGTTGTATTAAGCGAAGAAACCGTTTTAAAAATGACAGAGATTTTAAACCGCAAGCAGGAGGAATACGGCAAGCCGATTTTCCTGATCTCCGACGAGCCGTACCGTGAACTGGTTTATGACGGTGTCACTGTGCCGTATCTTACGAAGTATTATGAGAATACGATTGTCTGCTATTCGTTCAGTAAATCTCTTTCCCTTCCCGGCGACAGAATCGGATATATTCTTGTCCCTGACGAGGTGACGGAAAGCGGAAAGATTTATAAGGCTGTCTGCGGAGCAGGACGTTCCTTGGGCTATGTCTGTGCGCCGAGCCTTCTTCAGTTTATCATTCCGAAGTGCGTCGGGAAAACAAGCGATGTTTCGGTTTATAAGAAAAACCGTGATTTGCTTGTGAACGCCTTTACCGAATACGGCTTCCGGGTTGCAAAGCCCGACGGTGCTTTCTATCTTTTCTTAAAGTCCCCCGAAAAGGACGCAGGCGCGTTTTGCGAAAAAGCGAAGAAGTATGAGCTTCTTCTGGTTCCGAGCGATTCGTTCTGTTTCCCGGGCTATGTCAGAGTCGCCTACTGCGTTTCGACCGAAATGATCGAAAAGGCATTACCGTCTTTTAAAAAGCTGGCGGAAGAATACGGACTGAAAGGATAATCAGGAATGGACAAGCTTACCGAAGCGAGAGAAATCATCGGGCAGGCGGATAAAGAGATTGCCGCCCTGTTCGAAAAAAGAATGCAGGCCGTCAGAACGGTTGCTGAATACAAAAGAGAAAACGGTTTGCCCGTTTTTGATTCGGCAAGAGAAGATCTGCTTTTGAAAAAGAACTCATCCTATCTTTCGGATGAGGAAATCCGCAGTTATTATATCAATTTTCAAAAAAGCGTGATGGACATTTCCAAACGCTATCAGCATAAAATCCTTGAGGGCATGAATGTTGCTTACAGCGGAGTGGAGGGCGCTTATGCTTATATTGCCGCAAGCAAAATCTTCCCCGACGGCAACAAAATTTCGTATAAAGACTTCAAAGCGGCTTATGAAGCGTGCGAAAAAGGCGACTGCGACTGTGCGGTACTGCCGATTGAAAACAGCAACGCCGGTGAGGTCGGACAGGTGATTGACCTGATGTTTCAGGGCTCGCTTTTCGTAAACGGCGTTTATTCGCTTGCTATCCGGCATAATCTTGTTGCCCTGCCGGGTACAAAAATCGAGGACGTGAAAACCGTCATCAGTCATCAGCAGGCGCTTGACCAGTGTGCGCCGTTTATCAGAAGCAATGACTTCAAGACGCAGACCTTTGAAAACACGGCGAGAGCGGCGCAGCACGTCTCTCTTTCGGGCGACAAAACTGTTTCCGCAATCGCCAGTAAGGAGACCGCCGAGCTTTACGGCTTGGAGATCTTAAAAGAGCATATCAACGAAAGCGACGACAACACAACCCGTTTCGCTGTTTTGTCCCGGGCGATGCACGAAAGCAAGAACGACCATTCGATTATTGTGTTCACCGTACCCGACGAGGCCGGTGCACTGGCACATGCGATCAACATCATCGGAAACCACGGCTTTTCCATGCGCTGTATTAAATCAAGAGCGATGAAAGGCTTAATGTGGACGTATTATTTCTACGTTGAAATCAACGGCAATCTTCAGTATAAGAGAGGCAAATATATGCTCGATGAGCTGTCGGACTGCTGTGACCGACTGAAATTCATCGGAACATTCAATTCCGATTTACACATTTGATTCTGAGGTAAAATAAGATGATAATTCCCGTAAAAATGAAAGACGCCGATTATGATATCGTGCTCGAAAGAGGAGCACTGAAAAAAGTCGGCGAATATATCCATATCAACGACAACAAGGCTCTGATCGTGACCGACAGCGGCGTTCCGGAAGAATACGCACAAACGGTTGCCGCTTCATTCAAGCACTCGGTTATTCACGTTTTCCCCGAGGGTGAGGGCAGTAAGAACTTCGAAACCTATCAGGGGATTCTGAAGTCGCTTCTTACGAACGGCTTCAACCGCAAGGACTGCGTGATTGCTGTCGGCGGCGGTGTCACGGGCGATATGGCAGGCTTTGCCGCCGCCACTTACATGAGAGGAATTGATTTTTATAACATTCCGACAACCCTGCTGTCTCAGGTTGATTCTTCCATCGGCGGAAAAACGGGCATTGATTTTTGCTCGGTCAAAAACATCGTCGGTGCGTTCTATCAGCCGAAAAAGGTCATCATCGATCCCGATGTTTTGTCAACGCTTCCTGCAAGGCAGATTGCAAACGGTCTTGCCGAATCCATCAAAATGGGCATCACGGGCGACAGAGAGCTTTTCGAAATTTTTAAAGATAAAAACTACAAGGATAAGACCGAGGAGATAATCCGCCGTTCGCTTCTTGTCAAGCGTTCGGTTGTTGAAGAGGACGAAAAGGAAAGCGGACTTCGCCGTGTTCTGAATTTCGGTCATACCTTGGGTCACGCAATCGAAAGCGCCGTGGGCTTGGGTACGCTTTATCACGGTGAATGTGTCGGACTCGGGATGCTTCCGATGTGCGGCGACAATATCAGAGACGAGGTCAGAACCGCACTCGAAAATGTCGGACTTCCGACAAGCTTTGACTATGATAAAAAGGCGGCGTATGACGCTTTGACCCACGACAAGAAATCGGGTAGCAAAAGTACCGTCACCGTTGTCAGAAGCGACGAAATCGGTTCTTTCACCTTTGAGACGGTACCGACCGAAGAACTCAAAGAACTTCTTTAAGGAGACTATTATCTTATGAAAAATACATTTGGACAGTCCTTGGGCGTCACGGTTTTCGGCGAAAGTCACGGAACGGCTATCGGCGCAGTTCTTGACGGACTTGCCCCGGGAATCGAGGTTGACGAAGCATTTATTGCCCGTCAGCTTGACCGCCGAAGAGGCTTAAGCACGGTTTCGACAAAACGGCGTGAAAAAGACGAATTCAGAATTGTCAGCGGTTATTTCGAGGGCAAAACCACGGGTACGCCGCTTTGCATCATCATCGAAAACGAGGACACCAGAAGCAAGGACTATTCACTGACCAAGGATCTTGCAAGACCGGGTCACGCCGACTATACGGCTTATATGAAATATCACGGCTTTCAGGATTACCGCGGCGGCGGACATTTCTCGGGAAGAATCACGACTCCGCTTGTTGCCGCCGGGGCCATTGCGATGAAAGCACTTAACCAAAAAGGAATTTTCCTCGGTACGCACATTCTGCTTTGCGCCGGGGTGCGTGACCGTGACTTCGGCGATTACAGAGCCGATTTCCCGATTCTTTCCGACAACATCATCTCAATGCTTGACGATGAAAAAAGACAGCAAGCCACGGAAAAAATGCAGGAGGCCGCAAAGGACGGCGACAGTGTAGGAGGCATTTTGCAGACGGCGATTGTCGGACTTCCGGCAGGCGTCGGCGAACCTTGGTTTGACTCGTTCGAAAGTATTATGTCTCATGCTCTGTTCAGCGTTCCGGCCGTCAAGGGCGTTGAGTTTGGTGCAGGCTTCGGCTTTGCGGACATGAGAGGAAGCGAAGCGAACGACTGCTTTACCATGAACGGTGAAAAAATCGAAACCGTGACAAACCATAACGGCGGCATCAACGGCGGCA
>JBJFHV010000555.1:0-4563 GCA_051894015.1 Acutalibacteraceae bacterium
TGATTTTTCCCGAGTCGCTCAGTCTTGCCAAAGCGCCCCGGATTGTAATCCGGCTTACGGAATATATTTCACACAGCTGATATTCATTCGGAAGAATATCACCGACCGCATATTTTCCGCTTTCAATATCATCTTCAATTTTCCGGCTGATTTCAAGCCAGAGAGGAACGGAATTTTCCATATAAATTAACTGCCTTTATATAAAATTTAAAAATCTGCGTCGCGATTTTTTCGCTAGATGCGAATCCTGAGCGGCAAAGAACGGATCGTTATGACGGACTGTAACGCTTTCGCTTTCCTGTCTTTTTCCCAGAACGTCAACAGCGGCAACCGTATAATCGTATCTGCTGTCAAACCGAGCATTGTAATCACGGTAGGAAGTAATATAATTGTCGGTCGTTTTGGCAATCAGAACACCGTTACGGTATATCTCATAGTGACTGACGGGAACGGCTGCGTAAACAGGCGTCCAGAACAGATCAATCCTGTTCTTTTCGCGTGGTACGGCATGAAGAACCGGCTTTTCAAAAATCTCCGGATTCTTCGCGGTTTCGATAACCGGATAAGCTTTTTCGGAAAGCTCCCCTTTTGCCCCGGCTCCGACTCCGCGCACGCAGTATTCATATTCGCCGCAAATATCCCTTGTTACCTGAGAATCAAACAGACTGTTATACCGGGTAGAACCGACAAAGTACCGTTTCCCGTTTTTGAATCGGAAAACCTCGTAGCAGGAAGCGTTTTCGGCGCTCTCCCATGACACAAGAACACCCTGCCGTGTGCTCTTATGATTTGTCAGCTCTTTTACACGCTTTTTCTGATAATGTTCACATCTCGGAACAGGGACTTCCATGCATACGGCTTTCACATTTTGCACCTTAGCAATAACCTTATCCGTCTGAATCCTGAAAGTTTTCACCTCGTAAGGCTTTAATGAAAATGTTACAGATTCACTCTGAACCTCTGCGCCGATATCATTTTCAATCACATCGGTTTCAACATAGGAAACGATTTTTTCCGAAAACCGGACGGAAACATTTTCAGTCTCTTTGCCGGCAATTTCGTTAAAGCGGGCAATGAATCCGTCTCCGTTTGCCTCTGCCGGTTTCATTGCCGTAAGAATGACATTGTCGTGACTGATTGTCAGAAATGATTTCTCGTTACATGATACACCGGTATTTTTTTCCGAACCTGCGGTAAACACAGCCTGCAAAGGCACCGAGCGGTTCCAGGCAGACTGATTGATTTTGTGAATCGACTTTCCCTTTCCGGCAAAAAGAGAATAGGAAAAATCAGCCATGCCGGGCTGATCGCCCTGAAAATTCGTCTGCCACATATTGTTCATCACATAGCTGAAAACGGTCGGCTTTTCCGACTTGTAATCAAACGACCATTTTCCTGTTCTGCGTTCGCCGAACTGAAGAAGAGAGGTGTTTATGAGGGCAAGGGTCATACTGTAATCGTCTTTTTTATCATAGACATTGACCCATTTATTGGCGGTGTACCAGTCCCTCGATGTGCCGTACACCTGTTCCCCCTCAGCAACATTGCCGATCGGAAGATCATATCGGATTTCGTAGTCTTTATCCGCCTTGAACGGAAAAGTATAGAACGCTTCTTCTTTGCAAATCAGGCTCGGCAAAGCGGATTTCAGCACCTTGTTGTCAATGTCAATCCGGGGAATATCGTCATAAAGTGTAATTGTCTGCAAGATGCTTCCTGCACGGAAAGTGCCGGTATTAACCTGAATCTTCACCCCGAACGCAGTGGGAATCATTTCGATTTTCGTGTTTTCCCGTAACGGCTGATACAAATTCCATTTCCATGAGGAGAATTTGAAGCCCATATTTTTGAACGGAATGGCAAAATCATCGTAATACTGATACTGATTCCATTTGACATCAGCGGTATTATCAACAATTTCACGGTTGCCGTTTTTCTTGTCGAGAATGCTTGCAACGGTACCGTCATCATTCATCACAAGAACGTAAAAAGGTGTTTCTACGCAGTTGCCGCTGACAGTTGTTTTCCTTATGAAATTCGGCTTTTCTTTGACAGAAACAACCGAAAACAGCTTATACCCCAACGCCGGTACATTTTTGGCAACAAAGGTCAGCTCGTTATTTCTGAGTTCATACGGCAGACTTTCCGTTCCGTCGATTATTTCAAAAGCTTCCGGAGCGTTCTTATCAAGCTTTACCGTTACGATATCGGTTCTCGTCCAACTAAGCGGGTTATAGACATAAATGCCGTATCCGTCCGGGTTTGCATTCTGTGCCAAGTTCGACAGCGAAGCTTGTATCGTCTTGTCGGCAAGAGCGTTTGCACCAAGAGCGTTCGCACGCTTCCATTCGACCATCTAACGGTATTCATCGCAGTTTTTATAGGCGTTATATCCCCAGGTGTGCTCATTGTATATTGCCATTCTTTCCGAAGCCTCCTGCAAATCATCCATAGGATACGATGCGCCGTAACAGAAGGAAGCAAGAGAAGCCATCGTTTCAGCCATAGGCACAAAGGAACCGTTTTTCTTATTGATACCCGATTCGTAGGCGGTTGTGCCCCAACCATCATTCCACCAGTTCTCCTCGGTTCCCGTTTCAACGGGAATCAGACTGCCGTATTCTTTTTCCACGTCTTCGAAAAATTTTTCGGGGAATGCGGCGGTGATTTTCGGATAAGCGAAGCCTTGTGCCTGCCACTTTTTGTTGACCTCATTGGCAATCCGGATCTGGTTTTCCAACGGCGGCTTATTGTCGCCGAACGGAATCAGCGGCATCGGGAATTTATCGTAAGGATAGGCACGCCTGCCGGTTCTGTTTTCCAGTGTGTTGATTAACCGGAGAATCGCCTTTTCCGCCATTTTTGCGCCGCCCTTTTTGGGCTTGTTGTAATTTCCTGTAAAACCGTAATTTTCGCCGTAGCTTTTTCCGTTGAAAACTAAAAGCCGGTTTTCGGATTGAAATCCCGTCATATAAAACAAGTCATACTCACGAACCTTATGATACGGCGAGCGGTCGGAATTCATGGAATGAATCGCGTATTTGATTCCGGCAGAATTCAGAGGATCAACACAACTTTTGGATATAGCGGGATTATCAAACATTCTGACAGTATTGTCAGACGGCAAATCATAATGGTCTTTCAGATTTCTGTTGGTAAGATAAGGCGACCTTGCCGTTTCTTCGGTGCCCATATTTTCGGTCGCATTATTAAAACGGCCTGCACCGACTGCCATATCGCCGTTTTTCACCGAATCAACAAGATCCTCGATTTCATCGGCATTTTTCTCTTTTGCGTAGCCCTCGCTGAACACCCATGAGGATTCGATGGCGTATTTATACGTTTCTTTATCCTCAGTCCTGTTGTGGGAAGCTTTGATATACTTTTTCACAGTATCAAGATAGCTTGTATAAAGCGGGCGCAGAGTCTCGGCATAATCCGTATAACCTAAATCGGTATGCATCGTCTGGGAAAGATAAAACTCCCAGTGGCGGCTTCTTTGCCAGTTTTTGTTTTCATAAACGCTAAGCGGTACGCCCTCACAGCGGTCATTCTGAAAAAGACCGATGGAAAGACAGGTTGTTTCACCCGGCTTCAGCTGCGAATTTGTGTCCTTGACAAAAACCGTCCGTCCCGAATAACCGAACGGAATTTTTCCGATATACACCGTATAAGGACTCAGCCCATCGACAGCAATTTTTCCCCACAGTTCAAGCCCTGCACGCCGGCTTTTCAGCCGGACAACAACCTTTTGAAAGCCGTCATTTGTGATATACGGCGTTTGTTCCGCTTTTGTAACATATACAAGTGGTTTCATAATTCCTCCGAAAAAGACAATATGTTATAACATACTCTGATTTTATCATCTTGTTCTATCCTTTTCAAGGCAAAGATAGAGAATATTTGCATTCAGACAAATTACATGACATAGAGAGATCTATGTTATGTATATCTCTTAAATGTATTTACCGGCTACTCCTCTGTCTTTTTCTGTAAACCCCTTTGTCTAATTACAAAATTGAGGTTATACGCAGCTTACTCTGCGGCATACCACTGACCGTCAGTGCTGTTTTCCCCGCGGCCGCACTTCTTCCCTATTCCCTCTTACTTCTTACTTTTCGAAAATCTGAGCCGAAGCAAAAAAAGTGAAAGGAATAAGTAAAAATCCGCCCGCAAAATGAGGGGAGTTGCTAAGAACAGTTTATAAAAACAGTCATTCGATACCGTGCATTGCAGAAGGAAAAGAAGTGCTCTGCAAGAAGGAGACAAAAAAGGGGCTACTTTCAAGCAGCCCCAATATATTATTTTCTTATTCCACTTCAAAACCAAACATTTCTTTGAAATCATTAAAACATTCTTCACATATCCAATATTTTTGATCAGTAGTGCAATATCCTTGTGTTAAATCCTCTTTATTCTCACTGAACTTATCCCAGCAAAAAGCGCAATGGTCGTGATCCCATTTTTCTGATGGTTTAGTATATTCTGCTTTTTTAAGCTTAGCATTCATCAAATACTCTTGCTGATTTAAGAGTCTCCAATCATTTTTCTCAAGCATATAGC
>JBJFHV010000556.1:0-4538 GCA_051894015.1 Acutalibacteraceae bacterium
TTCCTTTAAAATCTTATGGTTTTTCTCACTGTCACGGACAAGAATCAGCGTGTTATAAACGTCGGTATCTTCAACCATGCGCATAAGACCCTGAATCCCCATGCCGCCGCAGGCACCTGTCAGAAATACGGTTTTCTTGCTCTTTTCCATTTTATTCTCCTTTCATCGCTACGATATTTTTGGCCTTACCGTCTATGATATCCACGCAAAGCTTTACCGAATCGCCGATAGCCGCGTCAATATCGTCCGGCTCAACGCCGAGCGGTAGACAGCCTTGCTCTTTGTCAATAAACTGATTCGAACATTGAAGATCGGTGAACTTGACAAGATCCAGGCCGCCCTCGATGCCTTTCTTCTTGTATTCCGCTTTGATCTTTTTGCCTGCCATAGCGTACATGAAATTCGGAATCGTGACGATTTTCTTGTTCGGTGTGCCAAGATATTTGTGGCAAATTGTGATAAGTTCTTTCCACGTCAGGTTGTAGTAGCCGATCGGATAGCAGTTGCCGCCTTTGTTTCTCTCAATTGCGCCGGCAATCGCCTGACCGACCTGCTTGACGGTCACCATCGTTGAGCCGCCTTTCGGCCACATCGTGACGCCCGGCATTTTGCGGATGCTTTCGACTAAGAATACCCAAACGGGCTTTCTTCCCGGCTGTGTGCCGAAAATATAGGGAAGCTCGAGCACGGCGACATGGAAGTCATCGTCTGCAAAGGACATCGCCGCCTTTTCCTGATCGATTCTCGAACGGATATACGGGTGATACTCCGTCAGATTCATCTGCGGTCTTGCTTTGGCAAAGTAAGCAAAGTACGAGCCTAACACAACCGTGTGTTTAATGCCGCATTCCCTGGCAAGGCGCAGAAGCCGGTAAACCGGGTCAATGTTGTATTTCTTGTAAAGCTCGTAAATCGGAGCCGGACCCTCGACCCTTTCGTCAACGCCGGCGGCAAAGACAAATCCCTCGCAACCGTCAAACATTTTCCGGATTTCGTCATCGCTCATTTCAAGATAGTTGCCGTATTCGATTTCCATTTCGGGCGGTAAAACCGCGCCCTCGGGGAGCGGCGGCAGAGCAATCGCCTTGACCTGATGCCCTCTTTTGATGAGTTCTGCGGCGCCCTGACTTCCCAAAAGTCCCGTTCCGCCGATGATACATACTTTCATGATATTTCACTCCTTTTTCATAAAACCTATGTTTTTTATTGTACAGCAGCCTTTGCCGCTGAAATGCAGATTCAGATACACCTCTTTGTTATGAAGAAAAATCGGATTCGAATAAAACCGTCCGTTTTCTGTCATTGTTCCGACACTGATTTTCCCCAGAACCGTTCCCGTATCAAAATCCGAAAGGGTAATGTCACCTTTGAAATTGCCGTCGAGTGTCACATAAACACGGCAGGCATCGGAAAACAGAAACGAATGATAGCCGACAGTACAGCCGCGGCTTGCATCTTTGATGATACCGTTTCCGTTTTCACAAGTGATATAGGGCAGCTTCATTTTTGTGCTTGCGTTTCCGAGATGCGGCATCATTCCCTTTGTCAGCCGACAAGCAATATGCGCCGGATATTCCCCCTCGGCGGGCAGTGCTTTTTGACCGAAACCGGAACTGCTCATTCTTTCCTGAGAGATTCTTCCGTCCTTTCCGATTTCAATTCTTTCGGCACAGGCCTGGCGGGAATAGGTCGATTTGTTCGTCATACGGTGATAAAAGACATAATACTCACCGTTGATTTGTTCAACACTTCCGTGATTGTTCCCTGTAAGATTCAGCCTGTCCTTGGGCTTTCTCCCCTGATAGCCGATATCGCCGTTTGAAATAACCGTTCCGCCGTAAGTAAAGCCACGGTCGGGGTATTGACTTACGGCATAACACAGCTCGTGATTTCGCCTCGAAGAATAAATAAAGTAATAGGTGTCGTCGAATTTACGGATGGACGAGCCTTCAAAAAAAGCGTGACCCTCAAATGCTGTTCCTTGAGTTTTTGTCGGAAGAATCTTTACGGGATCCGTTTTGACTGTCAGCATGTCATTGTCAAGAACCACCGTAAAAGCACCGGTGATATCTTTTTTCATTTCGTCAACGCTTTTGCCGAAAATCTTGCTTTGGACACGGTCGAAAATCTGCCTGAGCGGCGGCAACTGAAATTCATCAAAAAGGTAGCTTGCGCCAAAATACAGCCGGATTACGCCGTCATCGTTGATGACCGCAGGGTCAAACAGAACGTAGGAATTGAACATGGTGCCGTCCGGGTTTTTCAGACAGCCGAGATGTTCATATTTTCCGTCCGGTGTGTCACAGACGGCAACACTGATCGGTCCGTCATAGCCGTGCCGTCCTTTTTCTCCGGCAAGCGCATAATAAAGATAGTATTTCCCGTCGTTTCCTTTTACAACATCGGGCGCATACAAGTATTTTGCGTTTTCGCCGTAGAGGGGATCCTGCTTTGCGCTGTATGATATTCCTTTGCATGACCAATCCGACAAATCGTCAAGCGGAGCCGACCAGAACTCGTAATCCAATTCGCAAAAGGTCGTCCCGCCCGGTCGGTCGTGAGAGCCGAAAAGATAGATCCGGTTGCCGAAAACGTGCGGTTCTCCATCGGCGATACAGACATCGGCGGGTAAAAACGGGTTGATAAAAAGCTTTTTCATTTTTTTACCTCAAATGTATACTCTCCCGCCGGAACGCTCTTTCTCTCTCCGTCCGGCAAGATTACCTCAGCCGTACAGTTTGCCGGAATCTCCACGGTGAAAACGGTTTTACCGTCCTCAACCGTCCAACCCGACTTGACAAGCCCGAAAATGCTCTTGTAGGATGCTTTTGCAAAAGTGAAGTGACCGCCGACCTTCGGAGCAATCACAAAGTGATTTTTGCCGTCAACGTTGATTCCGCACATAGACTTGAACAGCCATTCGCACACCGCACCCTTTGAGTAGTGATTCAAAGAAGCGATGCCGCCCTGCGCTTTTGTTCCTTCCCAGGATTCCCATACGGTGGAAGCGCCGTTTTTCGGCATGAACAGCCAGCCGGGCATTTCCTCATTTTCCAAAAGACGGAATGCGGCTTCAAGGTCATATTTTTCAAGTACACCGAGAATAAGCGGGGTGGAGAGAAAGCCGGTTCCGAGACGGTAACCGTAGTTTTCGAGCGCTTTTAACAATCTCTGCTTTGCGTATTCGGTCTGACTTTCATCAAGCAAGCCGAACGCAAGCGGACGGACAAGACAAGCCTGTCGGTCGGTGTCAAGAGAATAGTCCTCGGTTCTGACAAGCTGTTGATACGCCTTTTTACAGTTTTCGCTGTAATCGGCGTAGCGTTTTGCGTCGCTTTCTTTTCCGAGCGTTTCGCTGATTTCACTCATAAGACCAAGTACATAGCTTGTATAGGCCGTCGAAACCTCGGGGTGAGGAAGAACGGTGTTCGTCCAATCGTTCGGGAACACGTCCGCCGGCTCCGCCCATTCACCGTAGGACTGACCGGCGTTGACAACGTATTTGCGTGCTTCGCCCTTGACCTTATGCGGCTTACAAAGCGGGGCATTTTTGCCGATACGGCTGATCATAAATTCGGCGTAACGCTTCATGCGGTCATAGTATACGGTGAGAATGTCCCGGTCGCCGTACTGCTTGTAAAAGGCATACGGTATGATGATGCCGGCGTCCGCCCAGCCGACGCTTCCGTTCATGAAAGTCATGAAGAAATCAATGCCGCCCGGCGGGGCAATCTGCGGAAGCTTGCCGTCTTTCGTCTGCCAGTCGTACATATCACAAAGAAACTTCTTAGAAAACGTAGCATAATCGAACAGATAAGCGGCGCTCGGGAAGAAGATCTGTGCGTCGCCCGTCCAGCCGTGACGTTCGCGGGTAGGGCAGTCGGTCGGCAAATCGGCGCTGTTGCTCTTCGTTGACCAGACGGTCGCTTCCACGAACTTGTTGAGAAGCTCGTTTGACGACTCAAAAAAGCCCGTCCGCTCCAGATCGGAATACACTGCAATCGCCGTAAAATCCTCGGCGGAAAACGGAACGTCCGTTTCGATGAGAACATACTGAAAGCCGAAAATCGCAAACTTCGTTTTATAGTAGTTTTCGCCGTCCTTGCAGGTATAATCGACCTGCTGTAATGGGGTGGTGATGTGTTTGTTTGAACACTGTATGTTCTTTTGGGTAAATTCACCGTTTTCGTCAAGCATTTCGCCGAAGCGCAGGAAAACCCGATTGCCGCGTTTCGCAGTCAGTCTGAATTCGATATAGCCGGCAAAATTCTGCTTAAAGTCAAGAACGGTTTTCCCTGACGGAGTTGTGATAAGTTCCGGCTTAAAGCGCTCTTTTTCTTTGATTGCAACGTTGTCGGAAGCGATCGGAACAACGGCACAGGAGGTTATCTTGGCATAGCCGTTGAAGCTCGGCTTTCGGTTGGCGTCAACAATTTCACCGTCCTTGTTGTCGGCAAAGCGGGTCGGGCCGTCGTTGCTCCACCGCCATTTCTCGTCGGTGACAACGGTTTGCTGTGTGCCGTCCTCAAACGTCATTT
>JBJFHV010000557.1:0-1795 GCA_051894015.1 Acutalibacteraceae bacterium
AAACGTAATTATTGGGGCGCAACCAAGGGCCCGGTTTATTCCAATCCTTCAAACGGCGTAAGAAATGTCTGGTCGGAACAGTATGTTTCTTCAACAACAACTCACTATAAGTATTATCATAAATGGAATGGTGCGTCACTGTGGGGAAGCAGAGAATCTGCAAAAACATGGGCAGAACATAATATAGATATTACATGGAGTTTATCTGATTCCGGTAGGCGTTCAACTGGTACTGGATATAGTATAGCTTGGTATCAGTATTACGATTGTCCTGTGTGCGGAAAGAACAATATGTGGGTTGTTGACGGGACATACAACGTTGATAATTACTCAACCCGCTGGTATTATCAGGAACCTGTTTATACCTACTATTTCTATAAGGACGAGAACAAGGAATCTTCAACGGAACCGACCGGTGAAAACATTTCCAACGTTCTTGAATGGGTACAGTACAGACCGAAAACAACTTATTCGGCCGACTACACGCTTGAAAACACCGTGACCTATAACGGACATACTTACAGTCTGTATTCGTCAGACGCAAGCATTTCGTGGAATGCAGCAAAGATCTTCTGTGAAAAGAACGGAGGCAATCTGGCGGTTATTACTTCCGCTGAAGAAAACACGGCAGTTGCAAATTTGGTCGGTGAAAATTCCGCGTGGATTGGTGCTTCGAGAACTGAGACTACCGATTGGTCCTGGGTTAACGATGAATCTTTCAGTTATACTGCCTGGGCGGATAATCAGCCGGATAACGCAGGAAACAGAGAATTCTATGCAGGATTTTTCAGCACTTCCCCCGGTAAATGGAACGACTTCCCTGTATACAGTTCATCGGTTTCAAAATTTGTAATGGAATCTTGATTTTCTCATTAATGCTCTGTGGATTCTTTTCACAGAAAATGTTACAAGCAATACAGAACTGTATTATTTAAAATCTGCGGAAGCTGTTTTAAGGAGCATTTTCTTAAAACAGCTCCGTCGGTTACATCGGTTCCTGAACGGAACAAAAGGAGAATTTCAAAATGAAAAAATTTTTATCTGTTTTCTTGGCTGTGCTTTTGCTGTTTGGCGCTGTTCCGATGGCAACGTTTGCAGCTGATGAAGCACGAATTACCATGGATTCTTTGAATGCAGATCCCGGTGAAACGTTCGATATAAATGTTAATCTTTATGACAATCCGGGATTGCTAATTGCTGAACTGAATGTTCAGTTTGATTCCGGTCTGACACTTATTGCTGCAGAGAATAAAGAGGCATTGTCGGATTCTGTATTCAATTTTACACCTCCCGGTAAGCTTGCCCATGGCGGTGTTATTACTGATAGTTGTAAGTTTACCTGGTATGCAAACACTGTAAAAGATTCACAAATTCAAGACGGTGTAATGCTTAAAATGACTTTCAAGCTTTCTGAGGATGCGATGGCTGGTGACGTTTATCAAATTGCTGTTACAGCCGATGAGAGCGGAACAGCGGATCGCGATTTTAATCCTGTTTCTTTAAATGCAACTGCCAAGGTTACGGTTTCTGCAAGTGTTTGTACACATGAAAATATTACAATCATTAATGCCGAAGATGCGACTTGCACAAAAACCGGTTATACCGGCGACAAGGTCTGCGACAAGTGCGGAGTAGTAATCGAAAAAGGCACTGTAATCGATAAACTTGCCCACACCGAAGTCATTGATGCGGCTGTCGAAGCCACCTGCACCGAAACGGGTCTCACCGAAGGGAAGCACTGCTCGGTCTGCGGAGAAATCCTTGTTGCACAGGAAGTTATCCCTGCAAAGGGACA
>JBJFHV010000557.1:1895-4531 GCA_051894015.1 Acutalibacteraceae bacterium
TTGCTCAGGAAGTTATTCCTGCAAAGGGACACACCGAAGTTATTGACGCGGCTGTCGAAGCCACCTGCACAGAAACGGGTCTCACCGAAGGTAAACACTGCTCAGTTTGCGGAGAAATCCTTGTTGCTCAGGAAGTTATTCCTGCAAAGGGACACACCGAAGTTATTGACGCGGCTGTCGAAGCCACCTGCACAGAAACGGGTCTCACCGAAGGTAAACACTGCTCAGTCTGCGGAGAAATCCTTGTTGCCCAGGAAACTATTCCGGCAAAGGGACACACCGAAGTTATTGACGCGGCTGTTGAAGCCACTTGCACTGAAACGGGTCTCACCGAAGGTAAGCACTGCTCGGTCTGCGGTGAAGTACTTGTTGCCCAGGAAGTTGTTCCTGCAAAGGGACATATCGAAGTGATTGATGCGGCTGTTGAAGCCACGTGTACGTCTGAGGGTAAAACTGAGGGCAAACACTGTGCAGTTTGCGGAAAGATCCTTGTTGCTCAAAAGACGATTGAAAAAACTGCACATACTTTTGATACTTGGATTGTAAAGGTTGAACCGACTTGTTCAAAAGACGGCGTCAGCGTTGGCACCTGCATTGTTTGCGGATATGCAGAAGAACGCAGTATTCCTGCAACCGGCTTTGTTGACGAGGATGAAGACGGAGTATGTGATGATTGCGGCGTAAGCAAACAGGATCATCCCGGAACCGGCAATTGTATTTCTAATGCCATTAATGTTGTTCGTACTATTTTGAAAGCCCTTGAGACATTATTCTATAATCTTGATAAATTTGTCGGAACAACAGATGCTTTTGCTAAACTTCTTGCTGCGGTAAGAATGCTGCAAAAAATTATTGGATAACCGATAATTTTGGTCAAATCAGCTTGTGCTTTATGCACAAGCTGATTTCGTGAATTGATTTAAAATCAGGGAGGCTGATTTTATGAGAAGATTAGGTTCTGCTTTGTTGATGGCTTTCATTATCATTGGCTCTTTTACGATGATTTCCATGGCTTCAAATACTCCGGTAATAACGGCGGACAACGTTGAAGCAATGCCCGGAGAGACCGTCGATATGAAAATCAGGATTGAGAATAATCCCGGTATTGTATCAGCAAATTTAAAGATATCGTTTGACAGTGACCTGACGCTTGTAAATGCAGTCAACGGAAATGTGTTTCCGTCTTCGATAAATTTTATTAAGCCAAAAAAGCTTTTGAACGTTGAGGAAATAACCGGTGAGTGCCGGCTTATGTGGCAGGGCTTTGATATTGCAAAGTCAGATATCAAAGACGGAATCATGGTGGTTTTAAGCTTCAGGCTTTCCGAAAAAGCGCAAAAAGGAAAAGTGCATACGGTAACTGTGTCAACCGAGTACGGAGATGTTGTGGATAAGGACTTAAATTGTATTGTTTTAAATACTGCCGGAAAAATCAGCGCAGGACATACACTTAAAAAAGTCCAGGCAAAACAGCCAACCTGTACAGAAACGGGCAATATTGAATATTACGTGTGTACTGTATGTAAAAAGAAATTTGCAGACGGGAACGGAAAGAAGGAAATTACTGCAAAATCCACGATAATAAGTCCGAAAGGCCACTCGTATAAGACAACGATAACCAAAGCAACAACCGCAAAAGACGGTAAAAAAGTTTCGGTTTGTTCGGTATGTCGGTCTATCGGAAAGACCGTTGTTATTCCGAAGGTTAGCACGATCGCTCTTTCGGCAGCAAAATACACCTATGACGGAACAGTCAAAACTCCGAGTATTATTGTTAAAGACAGGAACGGAAGCGTTCTTGTTAAAAACAGGGATTATGTGCTCTCATTTTCACCGGGAAGGAAGAACACGGGAAAGTATTCTGTTACCGTGCAGCTTACCGGCAATTACAGCGGATCGAAGACGGTTGAATTCTATATCGTACCCGGAAAAACAAGCAAAATTTCTGTTTCGTTGACAACCTCTTCAATAAAAGCTTCCTGGAAATCGGTTACAGGCGCTTCCGGATATAAAGTGTATCTTTTCAAGGGAAATAAGTGTATGCAGCATGGGTATACTGCAGACACAACATTTACCTTTTCTAAGCTTCATTCCGGCACGGATTACAGAATTGCTGTAAAGGCATATAAGGCGATTGACGGAGCGAAATGCTATTCAGATTCATACACTGCTCTTAACACAACAACAAGACCTGATACACCGACGCTTAAAGTGGTTCCCGGAACAAAAAAAGCAATGCTTTCATGGACAAAGCAGACCGGAGCAGACGGTTATGTAGTTTATATGGCAACGAGCAAAAACGGAAAATACACAAAAATAGCCACACAAAACGGAAACGATAAGATAAGCTACACAAAGACAGGACTTACCCGGGGAAGCTGTTATTATTTTAAAGTTGCCGCTTATTCAACTGCGGAAAGCGGTCGGGTTTACAGTTCTTTCTCCTGTGTAAAATATGCAAAAATAAAATAGAGGAACAAGGCCTGTAAGTGTAAAGGCTTCCGGAATTTGACCGAATACAGATTTAGCAAAACATTAAACATCTCCTGCTCCAAAAAAGGAACAGGAGATGTTTTTTTGGTGGTGTGCTCGGCATGCGTAACCACTTGGCGGTGAAAGTCCGCTACAGGCTTGGC